>MWYU01000556.1 GCA_002050375.1 Chitinophagales bacterium 62-2 | reverse complement strand
GCATTAGGTCCTTCACAAAATAACAGATCGAGAATACTTAAGTTAGGCTGAAACCCCACCCGGTCTTCAAAAACCTGGGGATACCGTGGCTTCCAGTTCTCTCTATCCTTTTGAAAATTTTTTGGTAATATTTTATTGCGCATGTCAAGAGCATCTAAATATTCCAACTGGTATTCTAAAGTAAATTGAACCGAAACATTAATATCGAGAACTTTAATTAAGAAGGAAAGAATTTTTAAATTAAGATCGAAAAGAAATTTTTCATTTGAGTTTAGCAGTATTTCAACGTCGCCGATGTAGTAATGAAAAAAGGGAGCTTTGCTATATGCAGATTTCAAACTGCGCAGATGAGTTCTTTGCCAGGGCTCCGAATTATTAATCTTCACGTCCCGGATTAAAGCTTTTTGTTCTCTTCCTCCCTCAATTGGAACGGTAAGCGATGTGAGTCCATTGGCGGTTGAAATAATACATCTGTTTCTAAAACTCATTTTTTGAAAGTATTCATATTGCTCAATTCTTACATGTTTTAGTTCTATTAATGCTTTAACTGTATCAATTGGTATAAAATACTGTATTTCAGATATTAACGTCATATTTTTTATTAATTAAAATAAAAATGCAGTAAGAGATATAATTTGAGAAGAACTTTTTTTAAAAGTCCTTTTACTAATACTTTAATTATAGAGGTAACATAGGCAATAGATTGATTATTAAGTATGTGATAAGTATTAGAAAAAGTAAAAAAGTTAGTAACGCCAAGGGCTCTAATCCTATTTGATTAGAAGGTAAACTTCTAAATTTTTAGTAAGACTTTTAGAACCGAAAATATCCTTTAAACAACGATTAATCATAAAGTAAGTATTTTGCACTAAAGATTTTAGATGAATAAATTATTGACCTGTCTCCTATTTATATTAGTGGCCTATTGCTTTTCCTGCAGTAAGCCAAAGGCTCCGGACTATAAAGACATCAAAAATTTCAAGATAAATAATTTAGGTTTTAATAAATCAGATGTGTCTTTGGACCTTGTTTATTACAACCCGAATAATTACGGAATAGATTTAAGAAAAGTAGATTGTGATGTTTATGTAGATAATAATTTTCTTGGAAAGTTCATGCTCGATACTCTAATGCATATACCCCGAAATGTAGAATTTACAGTACCCGCACGAATGGAAGTAGACATGAGAAATGTTTTTAAAAATACTTTAAACGTATTATTTAGCAGGGAAGTGCTCATAGGTGCCAAAGGTTCAACACGAATAGGGAAAGGAGGAATTTTTGTCACCATCCCCTTTAATTATGAGGGACGGCATAAAGTTGAATTTTGATCATAAAAACTACCAGATTACTGGAGCTTAACAATCGATGTCTTGCCTTAAAGTGCCAAGAAATTTCTTTATATAACCGGGTGGAGGAAGTTCTCCCCTTTTGTCTAAATTATCAATTAAATTGACAAGAATATAAGTAAAGACATCAGCATCATTTTTTTCAACTCTTGTTACTTCCATTATTTCTTTGATAATGAATGATGCGTTCATTACTTACACAAAATTGTCCAATTAAAATGGCTGCTGGTGGCAAGGTTTACCCTTTTTGGGTCCGCCGCCTTCTTCGATTCTTTTGCATGCGGGAGGAAGTTTCTTATAACTATCTTCATTGGCTTTTATACTATCTGCATCGAAACCGGCATTTGCAAATGCGGTCTGTATATAGTTAAGGCTGACCCGGTCTGTCCAATATTGAACCCTTGTTGTTCCGCTAAGTAAATTGATCTGCATTTTTGTAATTCCACTTTGGGTTTGCGCAATTTCACGGGCCATGTAATCTTCAAGCCGCTGTTTACATTCCCAGCAACGAACATTAGGAGTTTTGATGGTAGCCCACTCCTGTTTCCGGGTTTGAGAAAATGAAATGGATGCAATTCCGATAATGGCAATTACAAATAAAATGAACTTTTTCATGTAGGTTATTTTGAGACTTTTGAATTAGACTCCCTGCCAGGTAGCAGGGTTTATTCGCCATTGCAATAATAAAGTTTCTGCTTCAGATCGTATCTTCCCCTTTTGCAAACCAATGTTAATTAACGTTGAATAATCGCAGAGTGAACGGTATTGTATACCCGCTTTTGCGAAGTTTCTTTCAGCTTCATCAAACCCGTATGAAAATATAGACACTAACCCAACTACTTCCAAACCCTGGTCTTTTAAAACTTGTACTACCTGCAGGCTGCTTTTGCCCGTGGATATCAGGTCTTCTATAACCACTGTTTTTTGTTTAGGTTCGAAATAGCCCTCCACCTGGTTACTCAAACCATGCTCTTTTGGCTTTGGGCGTACATAAATAAAAGGAAGTTTAAGTTGATCTGCTGCCATTGCTCCCCAGGCAATTCCTGCAGTTGCTACTCCGGCTAACAAATCCGGTTCAGGATAATGCTCAAAAATTACATTACACATCTCACTTTTAATAAAATCCCGAACAAAAGGGAAAGACAAAATTTTTCGGTTGTCACAATAAATGGGCGACTTCCACCCGCTTGCCCATGTAAACGGCTGCTCAGGACGAAGTTGAACTGCCCCGATTTGTAATAATTTTTCAGCTACGGCTTCCTGTTTGGTCATACTGCAAAGTTAATCGCAGATTTTGGGGATTTAAAACAAGATTACGCAGTTAGGTTAATCGCCAATTTTGCGAATTTTTAGCAAGATCAAGCTGATTAGAAATTCCAAAATGACTCAATTGAAGGTTTCACAACTTGAGTTATCCGATTTGTAATCCAATAATATAGGACTGTATTAGTCTAATCTGAAATTGTAATTTGTGTAATTAGAAATTGTAACCTGTAAGCTGAGATGATAATCTGTGTAATGAGAGATACTAATCTCCTTGCAATCTGCGAATATCGTTTCTTTGCCAAAATTTATGTGATGCCAGAAAGAATAACTGCCGCCGGAGGAATCGTAGAAAATGAAGATGGAAAAATCCTGTTTCAATATCGTAGAGGGAAATGGGACCTGCCAAAAGGAAAGTTGGAAGAAGGAGAAACTATTGAAGAGTGCGCCGTAAGAGAAGTGGAGGAGGAAACAGGTTTACGAAATATTATATTAGGGGAACTTGTGGGTATTACCCATCACTTTTATACTGAGAAACAAAAAGAAATTGACAAGGAAACCTATTGGTATGCAATGAAAGCGAATGGTGAACAACAACTTGTTCCACAGTTGCAGGAAGATATTCTGGAGCTCAGATGGATCCATGAAAATGAATTACAGGAGTATTTATCGGATACCTACCCTAACATCATTGAAATTGTTGAGAAGTATTTTGACAGCGATAACCAGATCAATTAATATTTACCTCTTTCTAAGTATGGCAACGGTAAGCCTGCTAATACATAAAAGCCTTTCCTTGTCATCATAAATTTTGATGTCCCAGACATGGGTAGAATTGCCAAGATGAATCGGTGAAGCGATCCCCGTAACCAAACCCTCAGAAGCGCTCCTTATATGGTTGGCATTTACTTCAAGACCTACGCAGTTGTATAGTTCAGTATCTATAACTAAGGCCGATCCTATACTTCCTAACGTTTCGGCTAATGCAACTGAGGCTCCTCCATGCAATAATCCATAAGGTTGGCGGGTTCTTTCATCTACAGGCATGGTTGCTTTCAAAAAATCTTCGCCCACTTCTGTAAACTTTATTCCTAAATGTTCACTCATTGTATTTTTACCCCAATTAGGAATATCTTTTAGAGTAAGATTTTTATTAAACCAAATGGGCATAAAATTTATTGGATATAAAGGTATATTGAAAAGATACTATGGAGTTGAATTCCGCAACACTTTGTAAAGACCATTTTCTATTCCTGTTGTGTATTAGCAACCTTGTTAATGGCTGTTTCCTTTTCTATTCTTATACTCTCGGTTGTTGTTCTAATGTCAATCCTGCTGGCTAAGATTAGCTTGGGGTTTGTCCTCTTAAACGAAAGGAACATTCTCCTAATTTTGCCATTGAAGTAAAATGTTTTTGTAAACGAACTATATAAAAGTTTGCAGAAGTCGAAAAATAAAAGACAAAAACATCTATAGACGTTCATCATTCTTTTAAAATTTATTGCGGCGGCAGAAACATTACGATAGTAGATGGTCTACTGTTACTCCTCTAATCGATAATAACTCTTCTAAATCTCAATAACTAAGGCTAAATCTTAATTTATAATAACCTTTGAACATCTTATAAAGTTAATGCATAGGGCATAAGGACGAACGCAGCACACGAACGTACTACCGATTATTTATCCTATACCCTGTTTATCTTCTCATGTTGTTTCACTCTGTATACTGTAGGTATCATGTATATTGAAATTAATTCCTATTGAAGTACGGCTGTCTCATTTTTGTCGCATTTCTTCAATACCAGCACTAAACCGACCAATAGATTTGTATAAAATTTAGAAATCATCATGAACAATACAAAACGCTACAATGTATTCAACAACATCCACAAAGGCCTGCGTACGATGCTTTTTAGTACTCAAATGAAATGGCAACAAACTGATTTTACTTCTCCGGAAGCGGCAAGCATGGTAGCCAACCTGGAAACTGTTCTCTACTACTATGATCAACATGCTGACCATGAAGACCACTTTATCCTTTCAAAGATTATCCAACAGGAGCCGCAGATAGCTGCTGCTCTTGAAGAAGACCATGTTGTGGACCACGAATTGAGCCAAAATTTAAGAAGTTTGCTTAACCAGTGGAAAGACTCATCTTCAGATGAAGCCAAAGAATCGGCTGCCGCGGCTGTTTTCTATGCTCTTAATGAATTTATTGCATTCAACCTTTACCACATGAATAAGGAAGAAACAATATTACTACCACTGCTATGGAAGCATTTCAGCGATGCGGAAATACTTGGTATGCAGGATAACATTGTCGCTAGTATCAACCCCGAGATACTGATTGAAGAAAGCCGCTGGATGATGCGTAGCATCAGTAATACTGAAATACAGGAATGGCTTGGTGGAGTTAAAATGAGTGCGCCTGATTTTGTGTACAATTCTTTTATGCAGATGGCTGCAGAAGAACTTCCTGCAGAACGGTTTACTACCCTTCAAGTATCGTAACTTTAACTGTCTGAAAATAAACGAAATATCTATACATTTTATACCGCAAATTATTACGTATGAATATTACTTATCAGGAATTCAAACCATCTGCTATCCTTCAACCTTATGTAGATACGTACTGGCTGCTATCATTTGAAGGTGGCGCCGGCGAGTACTCACCCGACCAGTATTGCATCCCTATAGGTATGGCTGAAATTGTGATAACGATAGACGATGGCGACTACGATATCCAGGCAAACGGGCAATGGTTCCCGTTGCCAGATATGCTTATGTGCGGTGTTTATAATGATAAAGTGGTATGGCGGGCTACAGGTACAACACGTAAATTTGGTATACGACTGAAGCCTGAAACTTTGCACATGTTGTTCAAAGCGCCGTCGTCCGTATTGTACACTGATTTCACTGATTTCGAAAACATCGTTGGCAACAACGCTAAACGATTTGTAGAACAGCTGGCAGAAGCTCCGGATGTAGCGACGCTTATTTCCCGTACCGACGCTTTTTTGCAGTCGCAACTGAACAAACATAAACAAGAACATAATTACCTGATTGAAGCTGTGAAATTGATACGGTCTTCGAAAGGCAGTATTTCCGTTGACACAATATGCAAATCTGTATACGTAAGTCCCCGCCAGTTGCAACGTAGCTTTCAGAAGGAAATGGGCTTAAGTCCAAAAGCTTACCAGCGCCTGATCCGCTTCCGCAATGTGTACCGGGATATGCGAAATTTGCAGACGGCAGGCGGCTGGGCGGGATTGTCTTACGACCTTGGCTATGCTGACCAGGCTCATTTAATCCGGGATTTTAAAGAGTTTACAGGCTTTATGCCAACGCAACTGCTATCGAACAAAAGTCATGTTTATGGCCTGGCAGAATGGGCGCGCAATATGACTTAAATAAGGGAATCATTTTGGTTTTTTTCAATAAAAATTCACATGCATCTCTGGCATGTGTGTCAGCTATCATTTCCTAAAGATTAACCCGGCGCCTCATGCCCATTCCCTGTTGTTATATAAATGATTGAAGTCAGGTAATTTAAAGACATAATAGTAGCAGTATAATACATTTCCAATGCAAGATTTACCTATCTTTTTTCTCGTTCATAAAAGTATGCGTTATGGCATGTGCCGTATGTTTGCCAGCCTTCAATACAGCGATTTTGCATCTGCTGACAGCGCATTTGTTATCAGTCGTCTTTCTGATGAACTAAGACAATGGACAGGCATTCATCAATCTGTAGAAAAAAGCTTGCGTGCCGGGCTGGGAAACAATCATTTTCTGTTGGCTGAGGTTAAGGCAGGCAATCATACCATCCGGCAATTATGTGACGAGATGCAGAACAACACACAAAGATGGATAGCGAAAAATGACCCCAAACAACGGCTGCAGATAGGAGCCATTCTTTACTATCGCTTTCATGGTTACGTGGCGCATACATTGCTTCATATGAATCACTGCGAAACAATCATTGCTGCCAAAGCAAAACAGTTATGCTTTGTAAAAGAGTTGGAAGGCATTGAGCATTGCCTTGCAGGTTCATTCACAACCGCCGAATGGATTACACAAAACTATCAGCTTGTGCCTGCTGTCAATAAAAAAGACAAAGTAAAGTGGATGCAGTTTTTACAGGCCCATCTCCCCGCTCCCACCTGGTTTTCTTTGATCTGTGCAAACGAAGCTGTTATACATCCTTCCAAAGTTGCAAAGACAGAAGGCAGGAAGAGAAATACAACCCGGTTATATGCTGATGAAAAGAATGAGCCAGGCAATCAAACAATGCATAGCGAAGCAAAAAAAAGAGGAGTAAAATAAAAGTTGTCGCATTTCTTCTATTACACACAAAACCATGTTTTTATTTTTGCAACAGCATTGAAAAACAATACCCCTTCGCAAGTTCAAAACCATTAGCTCCCTTTAGTCAAAATATGTTGGTATAAGGTGAATGCAGAAAAGCAAAATCTGCATCGTGTCAATCCTTTGCCCGTACAAAAATCAAACAATTAAAACAAAAACAAACAACATCATGAAACAGATTTTCCTTACGTCCATGCTTTTTTTATTCCTTTTTCAATCGTGTAAAAAAGATGATTCACCAGCGAATTC
>MWYU01000741.1 GCA_002050375.1 Chitinophagales bacterium 62-2 | reverse complement strand
GGAGTAAATATGCAAAGCAAGAATGGCTTTCCTTTGCGACTTCGCGTTGTACTCCTGTGCGTCTTAGCGTGGAAAAAATAAATGGCTTAACTCAACGACATTGATTCATAATTCATCATTCATAACTCATAACCTCCCATGAACTGGACACAAGTCATCGATCCCTTTAATAACATTGCTTTATCGGCCTTGGTTGCTGTAGTGCCTATTCTCTTTATATTCTGGGCACTGATCATAAAGAAGATGAAAGGTTATCAGGCTAGCTTAATAGCTGTTGGTATTGCAATCCTCATTGCCATTTTTGTTTACGGTATGCCTTTAAACCTTGCGTTGCTATCAACTGCAAATGGTGCTTTATATGGTTTGTTTCCTATTGGATGGATAGTTATAACAGCAGTTTTCCTGTTTAATATAACTGTTAAAAGCGGTCAGTTCGAAATTATTAAACACTTCATGGCTTCGATTACTTCGGACAGGAGGTTGCAGGCTTTGCTCATTGCGTTTTCCTTTGGCTCTTTTTTAGAAGGTACTGCAGGCTTTGGAGCTCCTGTAGCGATAACCGCAGCAATGCTCGTTGGCCTCGGTTTCAATCCTCTTTATGCCGCCGGCATCTGTCTTATTGCCAATACTGCACCTGTTGCATTTGGTGCTATTGGTATACCGATCACTGTTGCATCACAGGTTACCTCAATTCCTGAAATGGCTATATCACAAATAGTTGGACGCACACTTCCTATCTTATCAATAATGCTTCCTTTTTACCTGGTAATTCTAATGTCGGGCATTAAGAGAACAACCGAAGTATTACCGGCAATATTAGTATCGGGAATCTCTTTCGCTTTCCTGCAATGGTTCTCTTCTAATTTTCTGGGTCCGGCTCTTCCCGACGTAATTGCCGGTATTGGTTCCATAGTTTCACTTGTTGTTTTTCTTAAATTCTGGAAACCTAAAAACATTTGGCGGTTTGAAAACGAACCTGCCGCAACAATAAATTTGGAAGAAAAATATACTACAGGCCAAATAATAAGGGCATGGTCTCCGTTTATACTATTAACGGTAATGATTATAGCATGGGGAATGCAGCCCATCAAAGACCTTTTTAATTCTATAGGCCAGCTGCAATTTGAATTTCCAGGATTACATAATGTAATTATTGATAAGAACGGAAAACCTCTGCCACATATTTATAAATTCAATTACTTATCTGCCGCAGGTACCGCTATATTACTTTCAGCTATCATTTCTATTCCATTAATCGGTTTAAAGTTTAGTGAGGCTGTAAAAATATTTGGAGAAACACTTAAGCAACTGCGGTTTCCACTCCTTACCATAGCATCTGTTTTAGCATTTGCATACATCGTGAATGATTCGGGTATCACCATAACTATCGCACAGGCATTAGCAAGCACCGGTTTCCTATTTCCTTTCTTTGCACCTGTTTTGGGATGGTTAGGTGTTTTCATAACAGGTTCTGATACGTCTGCAAATGCGTTGTTTGGAAAGCTTCAGGCAGCTACCGCTACATCTATTGGGGTTGATCCGGTAGTAACTGTAGGCGCGAATGTTTCGGGCGGTGTTGTCGGAAAAATGATCTCTCCTCAATCAATCGCTGTTGCGGCAGCAGCAGGCCATCTTGTTGGAAAAGAATCTGAGCTGTTCAGGTTCACTGTTAAGCATAGTTTTATCATGCTCGCTTTTATATGCTTCATTGTTTTGGGACAGGCGTACTTATATCCCGGTGTTATTCCCAAATATCAAATGCTTACAGCTAACGCTGTAGCAATAACTCCCGATTTATCAAAAGGCTATACTTATTTACTTGTGCTGGCTCTTGTATTAATCGCGCTTGCTGCCATTATCATTTTTACCAACCGTAAAATCACCAATAATAAAATACCTACATTAACTGTAACAAAATAAAAACCGGCATGAACGAACCATTATACAAATACATGAGAGTTGGCCTCGTGCACTTTATGGCTTATCCAACAACAATAAAAGGGGAAGGGCCAATTTTAGAAACCATTAAAAAAGTAGCGCTCGATCATTACTTTACAGCTGTTGAGATAACCACTATAAAAGATAATGCGGAGCGGCAAAAAGTAAAGCAAATGCTTGAAACATCGCACATGTCTTATACATATGGTGCACAACCAAGACTATTAACTACAGGTCTCAATATAAATGATCTGAATGAAGAAGGAAGACAAAGGGCATTGGCAAACTTAAAAGAAGGTATAGACGAAGCCTATGAAATTGGTGCATCTGCTTTTGCTTTCCTGAGTGGTAAATATGAAGAAGCCACAAAAGAAGAATCATTCCAGGCGCTTGTAAAATCGACCAAAGAAATATGTACTTATGTAAAGGGCAAAGGCAATATGAGAGTCTCTCTTGAAGTATTTGATTATGACGTTGATAAAAAGAGTTTGATAGGACCCGCTTCTTTAGCGTTACGATATGCCAAAGAAATCAGGGAAGAGCACGAGCACTTTGGTTTAATGGTTGATTTGAGCCACATCCCCCTAATTCATGAAACTATTGAAGAATCTCTTTTGCCTGTTAAAGATTATATTATTCATGCGCATATTGGTAATTGTGTGGTTAAAAGCGCAGATATGCCGGGTTATGGAGATGTTCATCCAAGGTTTGGTTTTCCGGGTGGAGAAAATGATGTAGAACAGGTGGTTGATTATTTAAGGGTGCTGCTGCAAATTGGTTTTCTTAATGATAAGAAGCCACCAATTGTAAGCTTCGAAATAAAACCTTTTGGCGACGAAGATCCGGATGTAGTTATTGCAAATGCCAAACGCACTTTAAATGAGGCATGGGCAAGAGTGTAAGCAATGGAATTGCTATCAGGTTATTTAAAATTTTAAAGAGCAGAATAAATTAATTATGCTTAACCACGTCAGTGCAAAAGTTTATAAAAAAACAAATGCCTGGCCTCCCTCTCCTTCGGAGAGGGATTGAGGGTGACGTCAAAATAAAACAAATATGAAGATTGTAATACTGGATGGATATACGCTCAACCCGGGTGATTTGAACTGGGATGGATTTAAAAAATTAGGAGATGTAACTGTTCATGATAGGACTCCCGCTGATAAAGTTGTTGAACGTGCCTCAGATGCTGAGATTGTTTTTACTAATAAAACTCCTGTTAGTGAGGATGCTTTAAACCATCTTCCTGAGTTAAAGTTTATAGGTGTGTTGGCGACAGGATATAACATTGTGAACACTGAGGTAGCAAAGCAAAGAGGAGTAATTGTTTCCAATGTACCCGGTTATGGAACTACCTCAGTTGTGCAAATGACCTTTGCATTGTTATTAGAATTATGCCTGCATGTCCAGCGCCATAGTGATGCTGTCATGGACGGTAAGTGGGCCCGATCGGCTGACTGGTGTTTCTGGGATTATCCTTTAGTTGAACTGGCAGGCAAAACAATTGGCATCATTGGTTTTGGAAGAATAGGGCAGCAGGTGGGAGATGTTGCTTCTGCGTTTGGTATGAATATCATCGGATCGAGCAGAACGCAAACTGATCAGTCTCACCGTAGAAACTTTCAATGGGCAGATGTACCGCAACTGTTAGAGCAATCTGATGTGGTAAGTATTCATTGCCCGTTATTTCCTGAAACCAAAGGGTTAATTAATAAGGAGAGTTTACAACGAATGAAACGTTCCTCGTTCCTTTTAAACACCTCGCGTGGACCAATCATTGTTGACGAAGACCTGGCAGATGCACTAAATAATGATGTGATTGCAGGAGCAGGTATTGATGTGCTTTCGGTTGAGCCGCCTTCAAAAGATAACCCTTTATTCAAAGCAAAAAACTGCATCATCACTCCGCATATTGCCTGGGCAACAAAAGAGGCAAGGGAAAGGTTAATGGAAATTACCGTAAATAATTTAACTGCATTTCTTAATGGTAGTCCGGTAAATGTTGTCAACAGGTAGAAGGATAACTTTCTAATAAGCGTTATAGTTGATCAGGATGTATAACAGCAATAATGAAATGATGTATATGTATCCAAGAACTATTCTTTTTATTTTTTTTATTGCTTGTTTGCATACTTGTATAGGACAGCCTGAACCCGTTGCATCATTGCCTAAACCGTTAGCTAAAAGGAAAATAGGCGATCCACTTAAAAGCCTTCCGAAGAACATTGAAGTATTAACTCTTTTTGGTGAGCGTGCAGACATATCTCCAAACAATAACAGTGTAGCCTTTATATCGAAAACTTTTGGTGACGCGATGTCGATTGATCTTAAGACAAGACAGATCACCTGCTTAACATGTAATATGCCAGGCGCTACATTTTTAAGAGTGATGCATCTTTCAAATGGTGATTATCTTTTAATTGGACCTGATCATTTTGAAAATGCTGTAGCGAGCAAAAAAGATGCTGATGTTTGGTACTTAAGCAAAGAGCAAAATGCCAGGCCCGTTAAAATTGGTCTTAAGGTTAATGAAGGCATAGCTATTTCGAAGAAAAGCATGAAGATAGCTTATACAAAACTCCTTCCTGATACCACTCAAAAGTTGTCACAATTAGTGGTGGCTGACATTGATGTTAACGGAGGTACGCCAAGACTAACGAATCAAAAAACAGTTTTAACGAATATCGACAAAGTGTGTACACTTGAAGCCCAGGACTTTTATGATAATGATACGAAACTTACCTTTTTCTGTTATGTACCGGACGGTGCATTTGAAGTAAAAGGAATTGACTTGACGAACGACCAGGTAACTAATTTTTCTAAAGCCCCTGGCTCTTTCAATGAACCGGAAGGCATTTTTCCTGACGGAAAATATGTGGCAGTTGAATCCGACAGGCAATGTGAATGGCTGGGAGGCAGGAGAGGTTCAGCTAATATTGACATTTGGAAACTAAGGCTTGACGGAACAGGAAAAGATTTTGTGCGACTTACACAGTTCAACGATTATGAAGGTGGTAAAGCAGCTAATCCGGTTGTTGCCACAAATAGTAAGTTCATGGCTTTTCAGGTGGCTAAATCAACTGATCCGCCAGGTATGGGTCATGGGTTGCTGCTTTATTGGTTTACCCCCAAACCCCATGAAGGGGGCTTAAGGAATAAAAAATAAAATGTTGACAAAGCAGATATTTTATCAGTGTGATCAAATAAAATCATAGTGCAATAAGTAGTAAAAAAATTAGCCATAATGAAAAGTATTATCTTTTATTTCTTTCTTAGTGTTGCTATGTTTATGGCGTCCTGCAATTTAGCTAAGCATTCCTCTATATCATCAGGTAATTCAAATACTATAGACCTTTCTTCAATCGATCCCGGACGCTTTGATACCACCTGGTGGAACCGTGCTCCTTACAGGTTAGTGCAGACAAACCTCCGCGAAATTGATGCTTCTATGGATGTTAATGCTTATGTGCAATCAATGGTTGATGCGTCGGCCAATATTGTTTTAATTAATGTAGGAGGTATAGTGGCAAATTACCCTACAAAACTCCCTTATCATTATAAAAACCCTTTTATGAAAGGAGACCTTGTGGGTGATTTAATCAAAGGTCTTCATTCAAAGGGAATAAAAGTTATTGGTCGTTTTGACTTCAGTAAAATAAACGAAACACTGGCTGCAAAAAAACCTGAATGGTTGTACGTTTCTACCGCAGGCAAAAATGTAAATTATAATGGCCAGGTTCATACATGCCCCAACGGTGGCTACCAGCAGGAGTATGGTATGGAAATATTGAAAGAAGCTATTACAACTTATCCGCTTGATGGAATTTTCTTCAACATGATCGGCTATACTACTTCCGATTATAGCGGTAATTACTATGGCATTTGCCAATGCGAGAATTGCAAGAAGAAATTCCACGATTCTACCGGGCATACTTTGCCGGTTAAAGCAGATATGAACGACCCGGTATTTAGGGAGTACAATGCATTCAAAAAAACAACAGCCGATAAATTATTTAAGCAGATAGGAAATCATATAAAAAGCCTGAACCCTAAAATAATGATCAATACTTATGCGGATGCGGGTGTTGATATGATTGCAAGCGAATCAGGAGCAGAACTTACACCGGAATACGAATGGAATTATTCAGCGACGGATAATGTAAAACGTATTCTCGGATCTTATAAAGACAGGTCTCCCGGAAATCTGCTCATATATTTCCAGGCGATAGGTTATCGTCATGTGGGTACTTCTCCTAATATGGCAAAAGTATGGATGCTTGAAAACATGCTTCATGGGGCACCATTGGGTTTTGTGGTAGTAGGCACGCTGGTGAATTATGAAGACAGGATATTTATTCCAACGCTCAACAACCTTTATGGTTTCCACAAAGCAAATGAAAAGCTGTTTACGAATGTGCAGGCTGTAAATAAGATAGCTTTAATAAGGGGCTCAAAGGATGAATATGAAGGAATGATAAAGCTGCTCACAGAAGAACACATCATGTATGACATTATAGAACCATCAGCATTAGGAACAGAAAGAACTCCACGCAGGCTGCAGGAGTATGAGGCCCTTATTCTTGGCGATGTTAGTAATATGGATGATCGTTTGATTACCGTTATAGACGAATATGTAAAGAACGGGGGTAAAATATTAGCTACTGGTTTTACTTCCACCAGGGATGCTTTAGGTAAGCCATTAAATAGTATAAGGCTTCAATCTCTTGGTGTCGTACCTTCTTTTGAATCTTTCCCGCGGGCAAAATCAACTTACCTCAAAGTATCAAATCAGGATAAGGCAGCACTTGGACAAAAAGAGTTTAAAGACTTTAGTATTATGATGATGTATTCTGATTTTCTAAAGTGCAAGCCAGCAGGAATAGCAAAATCTTATTTAAAATTTGTTCCGGAAACAAGGTTTGGCCCACCGGAAAAATCTTATTACACTGCTGAAAATATTACTGATTTTCCGGGTGTAATTACAAATACTTTTGGCAAAGGCACCTCTGTTTTTATTCCCTGGGAGTTGGGTTCACAATATTATTTTAAGGGACATTATATGCACAGGGCATTATTTGTTGCAGCGTTACAAAACCTGCTAAGCGTTGAAAGAACAATTCAAACAGATGCGTCGTCATTAATAGAGATGACACATCTTGCTAATCGTAACGGTGCTTACGAATGGATCGGTATGATTAATCATTCGGGTCAGATTGGAGGTTCATTAAGAGAACCTGTGGCAATGTATAATATCAATACCCGGTTTAAACCCATAAAACCGATAAAGCAATTAAAGCTGGTGAGATCCGGCTTAACAGTTAATTTCAAACAAAACGATGGATGGGTTGAAGCAATAGTGCCGCAGCTTAACGATTTTGAAATGTTGCTTTGTACATATAAATAATAACTCTCCTCTAAACTCATAATTCTAAACTCATAATTCCAGGCTCATAAATCGAAATTCATAACTCTAAACTCCTAACTCAAAACTCTTCATGCGCATCCTTATTTCGCCAAACGCTTTCAAACATAGTATAGATGCAGAAGAGGCTGCATTAGCTATTCAGCAGGGATTTATGCAAAGCATGCTCGATTGTGAGTGTGAATGTTTTCCGATTGGTGATGGAGGTGATGGTACTGGTGAGTTGATTATAAAAAGATGTGCAGGACAGAAAATTAGCGGGGCAACACACGATGCTTTGGGAAGAGGTATAAAGGCCGCGTTTGGTTTAATAGATGACGGCACAACTGCTGTCATTGAAATGGCTGACGCATCAGGAATAAGGCTGCTTAAACATGAGGAATTAAACCCATTAATTGCAACATCGTTTGGCACGGGCGAGCAAATAAAAACCGCTCTTGATAAAGGTGCTAAAAAGATCATTGTGGGTATGGGGGGCTCGGCAACTGCTGATGGAGGCTCCGGCATTCTGAAAGCTCTTGGCATCCGTTTTCTAAATGCCAATAAGGAGGAATTAGAAGGTTTGCCTGCAAGTTTAATTGAACTGGCATCAATTGATGTTTCAGGAATTGATCAAAGAATTTTAGATAGCGAAGTAGTTGTTCTTTGTGATGTAGATAACATGTTGTTAGGCAACAATGGCGCTGCCGCAATGTTTGGTCCTCAAAAAGGAGCCTCTCCTGAAGATGTAA
The DNA here is from genome assembly GCA_002050375.1 of Chitinophagales bacterium 62-2. GTDB lineage: Bacteria > Bacteroidota > Bacteroidia > Chitinophagales > Chitinophagaceae > Segetibacter. The sequence goes on along the minus strand of MWYU01000741.1, from coordinate 46,011 downwards.
AAAAATTAAATGCTGCTCTTGGCAAGTTATCGCAGGTGGCATTGCAGTTAACAGGTAAGGATATGTCAGCAATAAAATATGGAGGCACAGCAGGAGGTGCGGCAGCAGGATTATATGCCTTACTAAATGCCGAACTCGTAAATGGAATAGATTATTTTCTTCAGCTAACCGCTTTTGATAAAGCCTTGGAAAATACTGATCTGGTTGTTACCGGAGAAGGTAGCATAGATGAACAAACGCTGCAAGGTAAAGGCCCGTTCGGTGTAGCATTCCGTGCAAAGCTTAAAGGCCTTCCTGTTATTGGACTTGCGGGAAAAGTGCCGGTTGAAAGCAATGCATCTTTACAAAAGTATTTTGATGTATTAATGGCTATAGGAAATCAGCCGGTTGACTTATCAACCGCTTTAGCAGGCACAGCAAATAACCTTGTAAGAACATCAAGAGAGTTAGGTAATGTATTAGCCATTGCGAAATAAGAACAGCAAACAAAATTTTAAAATACCGATTTCTAATAACATGGCATCATGAGAATAAAAATTCCAGCTTTATTTATACTGACACTGTTGTTTATCGCAACAGGCTCACAATGGGCAAGAGCTCAAAAAAGCATAAACGTTCAAATCAACAACCCGGGACATCAACTTTCTTATGCTGTTAATGAGATAAAGAAAGCTGGTAATGAAAGAAATTATACTGTAAAGCTATCATCAATCATCAGTGATAATTTAAGCGAAGAAGTGGTAGTGAGGATAAGTTCAGACTCAGCCTTATCTGTAAAAATTGCTAAGGATGAAAATTTGAAGTGGCCAGGTAATCTCGGTTGGCAATGCTATGCTATACGCGTAGTTAAGATGCCCGACAAGAAAAACATTTACATTTTAGCAGGCGATCAAACTGGCGCTATGTATGGCGGTTTAGATATTGCTGAAGCTATTCGCATTGGAACTCTCAACTCGATAACAAATTCCGATAACAAACCTTACCTCGATCGCCGTGGCATCAAGTTTAATATTCCCCTCGATCTTCGAACCCCAAGCTATACCGATCCCAGTGATGCAGCCCAACAAAACATTCCTAACGTATGGGAAAAAAAGTTTTGGACTACTTATTTTGATGAGATGGCTAAACACCGTTACAATGTTTTGACTTTATGGAGCCTTCATCCCTTTCCTTCTATGGTAAAAATTCCTGAATTTCCGGAAGTAGCATTGAATGATGTCTGGCGCACGAAGGAAAAGTTTGATGATGGTTATAGCCATAACGGGATTAACTACGTTCGACCCCATTTGCTTAAAAACGTAGAGGTGGTTAAAAAGATAACCATTGATGAAAAAATTGCCTTTTGGCGAGATGTCATGCAAATGGCAAGTGACAGGGGCATTGAAGTTTTTATTTTCACCTGGAACATTTTTACAAATGGCGCCGAAGGCAAGCATGGTATAACCAACAGGCAGGATAACGATACCACGATACAATACTTTAGGGCTGCAGTTAGAGAGATGGTACGTACTTACCCGCTTTTAGCAGGTATCGGTATTACAGCAGGTGAAGCGATGAACGGAAAATTAAAAGGCGGGTATGCCAACGAAAAATGGTTATCCCGGACTTATGGGGAGGGCATTAGGGATGCACTTAAAACAGAACCTAATAGGCCTTTTCGTCTTATTCATCGTTTTCACCAGACTTCATTAAGCGAGATTAAGGAGGCTTTTCATGAATATCCCGGTCCAATTGATTTAAGCTTGAAGTATGCGATTGCCCACATGTATTCTATTCCAAATCCACCTTTTGTAGATGCTGCTATGCCCCTCTTGTCGCAGCAAACAAAGAGTTGGTTAACGATTCGCAATGATGATATTTATAGCTTCCGTTGGGCTAATAATAACTATGCCCGTGCGTTTATTAAAGATATACCTGAGCCTGAAAAAATTGCGGGCTACTATATGGGTCCGGATGGTTACAACTGGGGGCGGGATTACCTTACTAAAGGAAACGAACACCAATTGATTTTGCAAAAGCAATGGTATTCTTTCATGCTTTGGGGAAGATTAAGCTATAACCCTGAGTTGCCGGATGAGGTATTTATAAAAACGCTTCAAACACGTTTCCCTTCCATATCTGTACAAGCTTTATACAAACCATGGTCAGCAGCATCCATGATCTTTCCGTGGATCACCCGTTACGTTTGGGGTGATATTGATCTAAAATGGTTTCCTGAGGCCAATATCAGTCATCCCACTCATAAAGGCTTTTATACTGTTGCTGATTACATTGAACGTGAACCAATGCCTGGCAGTCGCATCCGTAATATTTACTTGTGGGCAAAGTACCAGCATGAAGGCAAACACGATTCCCTTCAATCGCCAATCGCTGTAGCTGATACTCTATCTATGCTATCAAACACTGCGCTTGAAGGATTAAAAAAACTCCCGGCCCGTAAAGCAGGTTCGTTTAGTGAACTGGATCAAACATTAGGAGATATTGAAGCGTTTGCGCATATAGGCAACTACTATGCAGCAAAAATGAAGGCAGCATGTAGTTTGGCAACTTTCGATCAATTTAGTAATGAAGCCGATAGAAATAAGGCGCTCAGTTATTTACAGCAAGCAAGAAACCATTGGGCGCACTATGCGAAAGTGTATAGTTCACTGTACAAACCCGTCTTGTATAACCGGGTAGGATTTGTAAACATCCCTCAACTATTAACAAAAGTAGAGGCAGATATTGCGTTGGCTAAACAATGGAAACCAGGAACTATTAAGTATCAACCAAAGTATACAACGGAAGCGCCTTTTAGAAAGTGATTGCATTTAATTACATCTTACACTCATGATGATAGTTCTGAAATATCATGATTTAAAGCGCAGATAAATGTTGCCTTATGAAAAATAAATTGTTCCTTATAATTTGTAATAAGCTTCTGGTCTTTCCTATAAGTTTTATTGTCATCCTTTTGTTAGCAACCCACTTTAAAGGTTCTGCGCAATGGTCTTCAATTAATCCTGGTCGTTACGATACAACCTGGTGGAACCGTACACCTATCAGGCTAATTCAAACTAATCTTCGCGAGATAGATGCTCTAATGGACGTGGATGATTTTGTAAAGTCAATAGAAGATGCCTCCGCAAATGTTGTTTTAATAAATGTGGGAGGTATTGTGGCGAACTATCCCACTAAGCTGCCTTTTCATTATAAGAATACCTATATGAAAGGTGACCTGGTAGGGGAGCTGCTAAAAAGACTTCATGCAAAAGGGATAAAGGTTTTAGGACGGTTTGATATGAGTAAGATAAATGAGACATTGGCCGCAAATAAGCCGGAGTGGTTGTACGTTGGAACCGATGGTAAAAATGTAAATTATAATGGACAGGTGCATACCTGTGTTAACGGAGGTTACCAGCAGCAATACACTTTTGATATTTTGAAAGAGACCATTCAAAATTATAACCTTGACGGGATTTTTTTTAACATGCCCGGCTATACTACTTCAGACTACAGTGGAGTTTATCATGGAATATGCCAGTGCGAGAACTGCAAAAAAAGATTTCATGATTCTACAGGGATGACACTTCCTGTAAAAGAAGATATGACCGACGAGGTTTACAGAAGGTATAACGCATTTAGAAAAACAACTTCAGAACAACTTTTTACGCAGGTAGGGAATTTTATAAAACAACAAAATCCAAAGCTCATCATTTGTACATATACCGATGCCGGGGTAGATGTAACGCGTATGGAATCGAGCTCATGGCTGACCTCCGAATATGAATGGAATTATTTTTCAACCGATCATGTTAAGCGTGTTCTTGGTTCTTACAAGGATAGAACTCCCGGCAATCTTCTTCAATATTTTCTTGCTATTGGTTACCGCCATATAGCTACTTCACCAAATATTTCAAGAATATGGGTACTTGAAAATATGCTCAACGGTGCCCCGCTTGACGTATATGTGATAGGCACTTTGGTTAACCAGGAAGACCGCAGGTTTATTCCTATAATGAAGGACATTTATCGTTTCCATAAGACCAACGAGAAGTTGTTTACCAACCTTCAGCCGGTCAGTAATGTTGCGCTTATTCGTGGTTCAAAAGAGGAATACATGGGTCTGATAAAATTGCTGTCTGAAGAGCATATCATGTATGATATTATTGAACCTTCCGCAGTAGGTAGCTTAAGAATGCCGAGAAAACTGGAAGAATATGATGCACTAATTCTTGGAGATGTTACGGATATGGATGATCATTTTATTTCAATAATTGATAATTATGTAAGTAATGGAGGGAAGGTTTTATCTACCGGCTTCACTTCAACCAAAGATGGGATTGGTACGCCAACAAACAAACTAAGACTTCAATCCATGGGCGTAATGCCGGGGTTTGAGACGTTTAAGCAAGCAAAATCTACCTACCTTAAAGTTTCTAAAAATGATAAAGCAGCACTTGGTTCAAAATTATTTGAAGATTTTGATCTAATGATGATGTACGGAGATTTTTTACAATGTAAAGCAAACAATACGGCGAAAGGGTATTTGAAATTAGTGCCTGCCACGATGTTTGGTCCTCCTGAAAAGTCATATTATACTGAAGCTGAAATAACGAATGTTCCTGGCATTATAAGTAATGATTTCGGAAAAGGAAAGTCTGTTTTCATACCATGGCAAATAGGAGCGCAGTATAATTTTAAAGCGCATTATGCTCATAAAACACTGTTTGTATCTGCTCTTAAAAACCTTTTAAACATTAATAATTCAATTGTTACTAATGCTTCACCTTTAATTGAAATGTCGCGATTAGCTAATCGCAACGGAGCATTTGAATGGATAGGTCTTTTGAACCACTCAGGACAAATAGGAGCTTCTTTACTTGAGCCTGTAAGTATTCACAATACAACTATTCTTTTTAAACCATTAAAGGCTGTAAAAGAAGTTAAGCTGTTAAAGTCGAAGACGTCCCTTAATTTTAAACAAGCCAATGGATGGATTGAATGTACGGTACCAAAAGTTACAGATTTTGAAATGTTGCTTTGCCTTTACAGGTAAATTCACCTTAATAGATAGAGAGCTGTTTTAATTAACTTTTATTGAAGAAACTATTATCCTCTATTTTTCGGCCAATCGAGATCAGCCGGTTAATCCGGGCAATTCAGCTACGATTACAATGCTAAATATTTAATAAGCGGCGCTCTTCGCTACCATGGCTTTTCCAACTTTGCTCCCCAAAATAAATATGCCCTGTTCTCCTCTGCTTCTGTAGGTTGGAACATCACCGCAAGAATTTCTGGAATATATTGGATATAAGTGCATTGAAACTAACAGCAGGCTGGTGAGCCGCCGGTTCAAGCGATTTAAGCATTACCGATACTTATCGCTACTGCTTATGGCTTTATTAATCTTAAGTATAATTGTAGGAGGGATTATGGTTTATGTGGGTGGCGCATTTAAAGATGCACAGGTTGATCTTTCATTATTTACCAGGTTTCTGCTGGTCTTATGCTCATAGCTACATCGTTACTCTTTGCAGTAAAAATCAAGAAAAGCGCCTCAACTCCATAAGATTTCAGATAGGATTTATAATAAAATCATTTAGAATAAAAATGAAGAAAATGCTGACAATGAAGGATATTGCTCAACAATCAAATGTATCAAAAGCTCCAGTCTCATTTGTTCTTAATGGTAAATCAGAGATTTATGGGCATAAGCAATGCTAAGAGAATTTGTTAACGGTGATAGTATCCCTGAATGAAATTCAAAAGAAGACACGAATAAATAATTATACTTGATAAGCATTATAATACCCACTTACAACGAAGAAGAAACAATAGCTGACCTTATTAATTATTTAAAAACACCTGACACCATTGAAACAGTTGAGTTGATAGTGGCAGATGCGGGCAGTACAGATAATACATTAACCATTGCCCGAAAGGCCGGAGCAAAAGCTGTGCTCTCCCCGAAAAAAGGAAGAGCTGCCCAAATGAATTTTGGAGCTTCCCTGGCGATAGGAGACATTTTATATTTTATTCATGCGGATACTTTCCCTCCAGATACCTTCACAAGCGATATTAATAAAGCAATCAATAAAGGTTACCAGTTAGGCAGATACAGAACTATGTTCAACAGCCGCAAAACAGTTCTTCGTATCAATGCTTTTTTTACCCGCTTCGACTGGTTCATTTGTTATGGGGGAGATCAAACTTTATTTATAACTAAGAGACTTTTTAATCAGATCAACGGTTTTAAAGAAGATATGCTAATCATGGAAGACTATGATATAGTTACAAGAGCAAGGCAATTTGGAAAATATAAAATATTTAAAAAGGCGGCTCTTATCTCAGCCCGTAAGTACGAAACGAACAGTTGGTTTAAAGTACAGAATGCTAACAGAACGATTGTAAAGATGTATAAGAATGGTGCTTCCCAGCAGGATATGGTTAACAAATACAAGGAAATGCTTGTATATAGGTGGTAGTGCAAACTTTACCCTGTAGCTGTTCGTACATTTTCAATAAAAAACTATTGTATGAAAGATCTGATCACGGGCATTCAACAAGTTGGTGTTGGCGTAACGAATGCAACCGAAGCAAAAAGCTTGTATAAAGATCTTTTCGGTATGAATGTTTTGATTTTTGAAGACAAGGCTGCTGCTTCACTGATGACAAAGTATACCGGAAGCAAGTTGCACAACAGGCATGCAATTCTCTCTATGAATCTTGTGGGTGGCGGAGGATTTGAGATATGGCAATTTACTTCGCGTACACCTTTGCTCCAGAATGCTCCTCTGTTTGGCGATCTCGGAATATTTGCTACCAAGATTAAAACAAAAAATGTGCAGGCAGCACATACTTATTTCAACACCTTTGAAAATATTACAGTTTCTGATGTAATGGAAACTCCTGATGATAAACTTCACTTTTGGGTAACTGACCCTTATGGAAATCATTTTAATATTATAGAAGGAGATGAATGGTTTAAAAATGGCCAGGGTATGTGCGGGGGTGTTGCCGGTGCGGTTATAGGAGTATTAAATATTGACGCTTCTTTAAACTTTTATAAAAATGTTTTAGGTATTGATGAAGTTATATATTCCGGTACGGCACCTGCAATTGATTTGCCTATAAAAGAACAACTGGGACAACGGTTTAAAAGAGTTCTATTAAAAAAACAAGTAGCTAACCGGGGAGCTTTTAGTAAACTGCTGGGATCAGTTCAGATTGAACTTGTTGAAGCATTAGACTTTCAACCTAAGAAGATATACGAGGACAGATTTTGGGGTGATTGTGGTTTCATTCATTTATGTTTTGATGTTTTAAATATGGATTTGCTGAAACAAAAATCAGCTCAGGCAGGTTATAACTTTACTGTTGACAGTGCCAACTCTTTTTCTATGGGCACCTCTGCCGGAAGATTTTGTTACGTAGAAGATCCGGATGGAACGTTAATAGAATTAGTTGAAACTCATAAAGTGCCGATACTTAAAAAACTTAATTGGCATCTTAACTTAAAAACGCGGAAGAATGAAGGTCCGCTACCAGATTGGATGATAGGAATGCTTGCTTTAAACAAGATCAAATGATTATAGAATTAGGCACCTCCAGTAAAAACAACTGAACAAGGTTAAATTTTTTACTACATTTTCAAGCACTACAAAGTCAACATAATTCGATACACCTTATAACCCTTTTTAATTCTTTTCTTTCTTTTTGCGTTAGTCTAAAGTAATTATATACACTTACAACACGATCTTTCCATTGCAAGAATATTAGAGCTAACAAAGGCAACAATATAATCAACGATAAAAATTGAGGATTTTTGAAGATGACAAAACAAAGCATTGAAAGTATTATCACGTATAAAGGATAAACGATTATGAGAGCGCCGAATAATACAGAATGATAAAATACAGTGTTGTTTGTTTTCTTTCTTACAATCATCTTTATAGGTAAGTAAACGGGTAAGTGCATAACTAATGCTACAATCGCGGGAATAAGCAGAAGCAATCCTGCCGACATACTTATGGAAAGACTTCCTGTGTTTAAAGAAACCTTTTTAGAGCCTGTAAAACGATTGAAAATATTTTCGTTACCACTGGTATAAAAGCTCCTTTGTATCTTTTTAAAGCCTGCAATTATATTTGAGTACGAACCTTTATTTATTTCTGGATTACTTAGCAGAAACTGAACAAGGCTTACATTATTCTTTTCTGTAAGCATCGCTTCATTTAGTGCTGTATAAATTAATCTATTTAGTTCTGCAATTTGCTCCGCTTCATTATATATTTCAGGAAGATGTTGTTTCAATATTGGCTTGCCTGCATCGATTATTACATTTTTGCTGAAGTGTGTAAAAGAACTATAATTGAAGCTTACAGGTAAAATTCTAAACTGCTTACTAACGGATGGCGACTTCCATGCGCTTATTGCAATTCGTGCAGAACCTTTCTTTAAAGGCCTTATTTCCCACTGATTTATGCAAAGACCTTCAGTGAAAATAAGAACAATGCCTCCCTGCTTTAATATCTGCAGGCAACGATCAAAAGTATTGTCATTTAAGGCAAGATATTCTTTGCCTTCTTTTAATCTGTAGATCGGAATAGCATTTAGTGCTGTAAGTAACTTTTTTGCAACAGGATGTTTAAACGCATCACCTCTTGCTAAAAAATGTATCGGATGTTTAAAGAAAGCGCCCAGCAACAAAGCATCAAAGAAAGAATTAGGATGATTACATGCTAACAGTAATGGTCCCTTTTCTTTTAATATGTTTCTATTGGTAAAAATAATTTTCCTGCAAAATATAAGCAAGCCTAACCTCACTAAGCATTTTACAAAGAAGTACAATTTTTACAAATTAGTGTTGGTAAGATAGCGATATTAATGCTTCATATTTTTTGCAATCTTCCCCGTTATCTACATCAGAAAGCGGGGGCAAAAGATGGCAGGAATAGTTAAGATTTGAAAGATCACGGATAGTGTCATAATACACGCTTTCAGTGCTCCAGTTTTTATTTTCAAATAGCTGCGGAATAAAAATAGTCATACCCAAAAGATAGTAACCGCCATCGAGTGAAGGACCAATGACAACCTGTTTTTTTTCAAGCGCTTCCATTGCCTCCTCAAATATACTTTTAGTCAGATCAAAACAATCACTGCCAATAATAGCAACCCTGCGATAACCTTTTTTTAATAGAAGGTCAAAAGCATTTTTCATTCGTTCACCTAAATTACTTCCTGTTTGCAGTTCCTTTTTATATGCTTCGTTTTTCCATAGGTCATTATGGTTTATAAAATCAGCATAAAATACGTAGCGGTCAACAGCAAGATCTTTGGTAATGGAATGAGTATGGCTTAATAACCTTTTATATATTTCTAACGCAACAGTATCTCCCAGATCTTTTGCAATACGCGTTTTTACTTTGCCTAAAACGGGGTTTCTTACAAATATAATGAGGGCAGATGTCACTTTAAATTTTATGGTTACGAAGTATAATGAGTAATAGAATTAATCGGCACAAGAGTGCTAAGGAGGCTCCACTTTAGTTTTGAATGTCTTAAGATGCCGTGCTCAATATTGTCAAGACTAAGTTTTTCGCCTGCGATTTCAATTTGTTGATCACCAAAAAAGCTACCGCGGTCTTTGTACTTCTCGCTGTTTTTCGACAAAATCACCTGCGTGTACCCATTGTATAAATTGATCCAGAAAGCTTTTTTATTGTTATCATTATTAAGTTGAGTTTCAAGATTTGATTCTGTAATAGATTTAATGATATTTACTAAACTATCAGTTGGTTCTTTTGTTTTAGCAGCAAGTAACAGTTGCTGAGAAATATCAATAATGGACAAATCAAAGGCTTTTGTTTTTTCATTATTGTTCACATTTGCATAATCCATTATTACCACGGTTAAAAAAAGTATTAAAAAAACGCCCCTTTTCACAGCCATATATACGCCAGGAAGTTTTACCCGGTTTTTTTTATTATATCAATAACAATTTATGATTGACATGGTTCGGAAAATAGAGGAGACCACGGAGTTTCTTATAAAGGAAGGTTTTACCGGAGCAACAACAGGTGTTGTTTTAGGAACTGGCCTCGGCGAATTTATTAATGAAATGAAAATTGAAAAACAGATCGCTTATAGTGATATTCCCAATTTTCCTGTTGCAACAGTTGAATTTCATAAAGGGCAGTTATTGTTAGGAACTATTGGTAACAGGAAAGTTATAGCAATGCAGGGAAGGTTTCATTACTATGAAGGATATAGTATGCAGGAAATCACTTTCCCAATTAGGGTAATGAAAAAATTAGGTGTAGCTCAGCTACTTTTAAGTAATGCAGCAGGAGGCATTAATCTTGATTTTAAAAAAGGAGAGCTGGTACTTATAGAAGACCATATTAACCTACAATCAGAAAATCCACTGAGAGGATTGAATGCGCCCGAGTTTGGAAACCGGTTTGTTGACATGAGTGAGCCTTATGATAATACTTTAAACGAACTCTTAATTACCGATGCAAATACATTAGGCATTCAACTTAAGAAAGGAGTATATGCTTCAGTCATGGGTCCTAATCTTGAAACTAAAGCGGAGTACCGGTACATACGAAATATTGGAGCAGATATGGTTGGCATGAGCACTGTTCCGGAAGTTATTGTTGCCAATCATGTTGGTTTAAAATGTGCTGCTGTTAGCGTAATTACTGATGAATGTGATCCGGATAATTTACAGCGGGTAGATATTTCAGAGATTATAGCAGTTGCCGGTAAGGCTGATGGCATACTTTCCAAATTGTTTGCAGAGGTAATCAATAATTTGAAAAGCTAATGTTGGCCTTCTTTCGTTGCAAAGAAGCGGGGAGACAGTCAATCTTTTCTCAATTTTTCTCCTTCACTTCTTTTAGGATGAAGAGTAGTGTCTTTATTAAGTTCCAGTTCCTTTTGCTTTTCAACCGAGGAACCTTCAGGAGTTATTCCAAACCGCAGTTTCCACGAACGTATTCCTGTCTTTAATTCTTTTATCGGGTTAAAAGGTGGTTTAGATCCATAAGCTCTATATTTTCCCGGCTTTACTTTGCCTTTTTGTCTTACAAAATTTTCAAAGTCGTTTACCCAGCTTTTAAATGCTTGCATAAAAGCGGTTTCTGCAATTACATCTTCCGCCTGGTTCTCGCTGTACTTTTTATCTTTTCCGGTTATTTCACATCTCCATAAATTATCCGGAACCTCAATGCCTCCATATCTGCATTGCCAGACTAAAGGAGCATATGCATTTCTTTCATTTTCATACGGTTCTTCATCAGGATTAAAAAATTGAGGATGTTGTAAAATTTTTGGTCTTCCGCTATTATCTATTTCATCACCACCTTTATCCCCATAGCAAAAAAATGCAGCCGTTCTTCCTTCCATATGATTTACAGAAAGCTCTTTGAATGCTTCAGTATGTTCAAAAGCCATTGCTTTTTCAGGGTCTTTATGTGCAATCGTTTTTTCGTTAGGGTTACCACCGTTCATACAAACGAGGCGGTCAAACATAAGCTTAAGATTGCTTGTGCTGCCATACCAATTAATAGGTGCAATAAAAGCCCATGCATCAGCCATATCCAATCTTGCATACAGGTCTAAGTTCCACATCAGGTCAGGCTCGCTCCGGCTTTTTTTACTATAGCAGTTGCAGGGCCAAACGCATAAAGCCATCGAGGTGGAGACACAGGCATTACATGACTGAATTTTTTCTCTTCCATATACGTTACCAATATCTTCATAGTCAATTTCCCAATCCTGTGGCAACATTTCTGCCATCTGTAACATTAACATCCTCGATTTTGAATCTACACCCGGGCAATTATATTGTCTTCTTTGCGAGCCTGAAACTATCAGTACCCTGAAAGGTCTTTTTTCAACAGGAAGCTTTGCATTCTCGTCTCTTGGTTTCATAAACTCTTTAAACAATAAAAACTTTGATTTGTTTATCCTGCTTGTATGAACTGGTGGCAGGCAATAAAAAACTATTATACAGTTATTGGCGAAAAGTATCAGGTCGATCCGTTGATATTTGTAGGGATACATGTAATTGCCACACCTCTTTTTGCTGCGGCTGTATGGTGGATTATTTTCAATAGAAAGCGAAAGAAATCCATTTTAATTCCTTCCATTGTTACGATCTTTATTTTTAATGCAGCCAGTATTTATCTTATAATTACCGGAAAAAACATTTCTTTCTGGATTTATTTTATTGTAGCTATGTCAGCAATCTTAAGCGGTTACTTCACCTTTAAAAAAATAAAAAAACGTATAGCGGCAATAAAATAATTTTGATGATCAGGATGTGCCGAATTTAAAAGAAGAGGTGTTTAAATGACCGACTTTGAGAACATATTAAGATCGATACAACCGTATGCTATAGCAATTGCATTCGCTGCTGTGTATTTGGCCGAACAAGTACTTCCGCAACGCAAAGGCTTTTCAGATATTAAGCATGATCTTTTCAATATTATAATTGGTGTTTTTAATGTGGCTATTGCTGTTATAGGTGGATATTTTTTGCAGGAATGGCTGGTTTATACCGGTAAGAAAAACTTTGGATTATTAAACCTTCTGCCCGATATTCTGTGGGTTAAAGTAACCCTTGGTTTTATACTGTTGGACCTGTTTATGTATTGGTGGCACAGGGCAAATCACGAACTGTTTTTTTTGTGGAGGTTCCATAAATTTCATCATAAAGACGAGAAGTTGAACAGTACATCAGCCATTCGGTTTCATTCTGTTGAACTTATTTATTCTTATGTTGTCCGCTTTTGTTTATTTCCGTTGTTAGGGCTGCAGGTAGTAACCGTTGTTCTTTATGCAACCTTGCTATTCCCAATTATTGTCTTTCATCACTCTAATGTGCGGATTGGTACGAAAATGGATTTTTTATGTCGAAACTTTTTTGTTACACCCCTTATGCATCGTATCCATCACTCAAAAATTGTTCATGAAACAAATTCCAATTATGGATCTATCTTTCCTTACTGGGATAGCCTGTTTAGAAGTTATAAATCAAAACCGGTTAAGGAAATAGAATTTGGGGTAGATTGACGCGACCTGGAAGTTTTATAACTACCCAACAATATGAAATAGGTTTTTTCAGTTTACATACCTGCAAACCATCCCAATAGAAGGTTAATTTAAGAAGGATAAATTTGTATTTAAAAGCAGCAGCCTATTTAGTAATTACTTTGCATGAATTACTAACTACAATTTAAAATGTAATGAAACGGGTTTTAGTTTTATGTACAGGTAACAGTTGTCGCAGCCAGATTGCTGAAGGTTATTTACGTGAATTTGCGAATGGTAAAGCAGAGATTTACAGTGCAGGTGTGGAAACGCATGGTGTAAATCCGCGGGCTATTGCAACTATGAAAGAAGATGGAATTGATATATCTAACCATACTTCAAATAATATTGAAGAGTATAGAAACATTGATTTTGATTTTGTAATTACGGTATGTGATAATGCAAAGGAGAGATGCCCTTACTTTCCTTCAAATGCAAAAAAGTTTCATCAAAACTTTCCTGACCCGGCAAAAGCAGAAGGTAACGAAGCAGAGATAACGAACCAGTTTAGGGTAGTAAGAGAGATGATTAAAAGTTACTCGAAACAATTTATTGCTGATAATATTTTATAAGCGAACGTTTCAACTCATTCCGCTGTTATTATTGGTTGTTGTAAAAGTTGTTGGTTGAGATAATGCTAATTAAAGTGCAGTTGCCGGTTTTGAATAAATAAATAAAAAATGAAAGAGGAAATGTATAACTGGGACGGAGGCTTATATTTAAGAGTACTTCTATCGTTAATATTGATACTGTTTCTCTTCCGTGCAAATAAAGCTTCCGGCCAGGAAAAGTTTACTGTCAGCGGAACTGTAACATCAGAAAAAACAGGGGAGAGGTTGATAAATGCATCAGTAAAAGTTGCTGACAAATCAATTGGAACGATAACGAACGATTATGGTTTCTTTTCTCTTTCGCTTGTTAAAGGCAATTATACTATTGAAATTAGTTCAATAGGACTGCAGGAAAAAACAATTGAATTACTGCTTGAAAAAAACTTTAAGCTTAACATCGCGTTAGATGATAAAGAACAAAAGTTGCAGGATGTAACAGTAAAATCTTCTATGGGAGCGCGAAGTTTAAGCAGTCCGCAGATGAGTGTAGAGCGATTGAATGTTCAGGAGATAAAAAATATTCCCGTACTGTTTGGCGAGAGAGATGTGATGAAAACAATTCAGTTGCTCCCGGGTATAAAAGCAGCAAGCGAAGGTAACAGCGGCTTCTTTGTGAGGGGCGGCGCAGCAGATCAAAATCTAATTTTATTAGATGAGGCTCCTGTGTACAATGCGTCGCATTTACTTGGCTTTTTTTCTACTTTTAATTCCGACGCTATAAAAGATATAACCGTTTATAAAGGTGGTATGCCTGCACAATACGGGGGAAGACTTTCGAGTGTATTAGACATAAAAATGAACGATGGCAATAACCAGGAGAATACAGTAAGCGGGGGAATAGGGCTGATCTCTTCAAAACTGAATGTTGAAGGTCCGATTGAAAAAGGCAGGTCTTCTTTTTTAGTATCTGGACGAAGAACATATGCCGACCTCTTTTTGAAATTGGCGAAAGATTCAGTCATTAATAAAAGCAGGATCTATTTCTATGACCTCAATACCAAACTCAACTATAAAATTGGCGATAAAGATCACTTGTATGTTTCCGGCTACTTTGGAAGAGACGACTTAGGTCTACATAATAGATTTGGTATAAACTGGGGCAATGGCACAGGTACTTTGCGCTGGAACCATATTATCAACAGCAAACTCTTTTCAAATACATCACTCACTTTTAGCAACTACAATTTCAATATTAATGTAAGAATTGAGGCTAACGACTTTAATATATTCAGCCAGATAAGAGACTGGAATATCAAGCAGGAGTTTCAGTTATATTCTAATAACAGTAATAACATTCGCTTCGGCATCAATTCTATTTATCATACGTTGCGTCCCGGCGAAATAACTTCAAATGCAACAGCCGGTATATCCAACTTCTCACTGCAGAAGAGATATTCATGGGAGAATTCCGGCTACATCAGCAACACATGGAAGGCTACTGATAACTTCAACCTTTCTTATGGTTTACGCTTTACAGCCTTCAGTATTCTCGGTAAAGGAAACTTTTATAATGTTGATGCAGACGGAAAAGTAGTTGACACTTTCCGTTATGATCGTGGCGAAATGGTTAAGACTTACTTTAATCCTGAACCACGCATTGCTGCAAGCTACCAATTAAACAACACTGTATCGGTTAAGGCATCCTATGTACGTAATGTTCAAAATCTTCACCTTGTTTCAAATTCCACTACTTCCAGTCCTACTGATAAATGGATAGCCAGTACCAACATCATTAAGCCTGAAATTGCTGATCAGGTTTCTATCGGTTATTATAAAAATCTTCGCGACAATAATTATGAACTGACGGTTGAGGCTTACTATAAATACATGCAAAACCAGATTGACTACCGCAGTGGCGCCGATGTTTATAATAACGATGCTATAGAAACACAATTGCTGTTTGGAAAGGGTAGGGCTTATGGTATAGAATGGCTGCTTAGAAAGAGAGCAGGTAAATTAACAGGCTGGCTTAGTTATACGCTCTCTAAAACCGAGCGAAAAATAAATGGCATTAGTAACGACAAATGGTACAATGCACGGCAGGATAGAACTCATGATATAGCAATAGTTAGCTCGTATAAATTAAGTAAGAAGTGGACGTTGTCTGCCAACTGGATTTTTTATACAGGCGATGCTGTCACCTATCCCGCAGGCAAGTACACTATTAACGATCGTGTAGTGTTTTATTATACTGAACGCAATGCTTACCGCTTACCCAATTATCATCGCCTCGATCTTGGCGCTGCCATGCAGTTGAAAAAGAAAAAGTGGTCAACTTCTGAGCTGGCTTTTAGCATTTACAATGCTTATGGCAGGGAAAATCCTTATTCTATTAATTTTAGAGAGAGTAAGACTGATCCGGGCAAGACAGAAGCTGTGCAGATTGCGTTATTTAAATATGTTCCTTCCATATCCTACAACTTTAAGTTTTAAATAATGAAAGATACCCGCAATATTATTTCTGCTTTACTGCTTATCATTTTCTTTTCGTCGTGTGAAAAGGTGATAGATGTAAAGGTTAATGATGCTGATAAAAAGTATGTGATAGAAGGCGAAATAACAGACCAGCAAGGTGGTTGCCAGGTATTAATATCACAAACAAAAAGCTTTAGTGACAACAATGATTTTGCAGGTATTAGTGGCGCTAAAGTGACCATAGCAGATGATGCCGGCGTTGTAACAAATCTTACTGAAAATAGTAGCGGAATATATAAAAGCAACCTCACAGGAACTGAAGGCAGGAAGTATATATTGAATGTAAATATTAACGGCGCTCTTTTTACTGCCACTTCAAAGATGCCGGCCGTTGTGCCCTTAGACAGTGTATATGTTACTGACTTAAGTTTTCTTAGAGAGGACAGTAAATGGGTGAATGTTACTTATAGAGACCCTGTTGGTTTAGGAAACAGTTACCGTTTTGTGGAGTATATAAACGGTGTAAAAGACAAGGGTATTTATATTATAAATGATGACCTTAGCGACGGGCGGAATACAACCAACACATTATTCAGTCGTGCTAACAGCGAAATAACAAAAGGTGATACAATAAAAGTGGAGATGCATTGCATTGACGCTCCTTTGTATAAGTACTGGTTTAGTTTAAGCCAGAGTGCAACAGGAGAAACTGAAACAGCAGCCCCTTCTAACCCTGTTACAAACATTACCGGCGACGCTCTTGGCTACTTTAGTGCGCATACAGTAAGAAGTAAAAGTGTGATTGTAAAGTAGTAGAAAATATTGCCTATCATACTATCAAAATTGAAAATAGATATTCCCCAACATTGTAATTAAAACTTGTGGGTATTAGTTATTTTTGTTTTTATGGAAGTGAATGATGAATTAGTAGATCAACTCGCTCACCTTGCGCGCCTTTCTTTTGAACCAACAGAAAAGGAAGAGATAAAAAAGGATCTCCAAAAAATGGTTTCATTTATTGAGAAGTTAAACGAAATTGATACAGCGGGGGTTGAACCACTTTTATTTATGACTGATGAAGTGAATGTTTTAAGAGAAGATGAAGTAAAGGGTTCAATAAGCAGGGAAGAGGCATTATTGAATGCACCGCATAAAGATGACCGGTTTTTTAAAGTTCCCAAAGTAATCAGGAAATAATATATTACACCTAAACCTTTTTATGGGTTCCATAATTAAACTTGAAAACATTCGCAAGAGTTACTTTATGGGTAGCCAGGCCATAGAAGTGCTAAAAGGGATTAATCTGGATATTTATAAAAATGAATATGTTGCACTGATGGGACCTTCCGGCTCTGGGAAAAGTACTTTGATGAATATTTTAGGTTGCCTCGATAGCCCCACTTTGGGCAGGTATATCTTAAACGGAAAGGATGTAAGTAAAATGGCCGATAACGACCTGGCCGAAGTGAGAAACAAGGAGATAGGCTTTATATTTCAACAGTTTAATTTATTGCCGAGGTTAAGTGCTGCAGAAAATGTTGCCCTGCCATTAGTTTATGCAGGTGTTGCTAAAAAAGAAAGGATAGACAGGGCAATGGATGTATTGTCAAAAGTGGGACTTGCAGACAGAAGCCATCACAAACCTAATGAATTAAGCGGCGGCCAAATTCAACGCGTTGCTATTGCCCGTGCCTTGGTAAATAATCCCGCCATTATTTTAGCCGACGAACCTACCGGAAATCTTGATAGTAAAACTTCAGTAGAGGTTATGGAAATATTTGGTAAAATACAATCGGCAGGCAATACCGTTGTTTTAGTAACTCACGAAGAGGACATTGCCTCTTATGCAAAAAGAGTTGTACGACTCAGGGATGGCTTAATTGAAAGCGATAAAGTTGTTATTCCTACGAACAATCCTGAAAGAGTACCTGTTACTTAGAATTCAATTACTTTCTCAAATTTTTTACCTTATTGTATTGTACCGGTTATGGCAGCAAAAATATATACCAAGACAGGCGACCTTGGTAAAACTTCACTAATAGGTGGTACTAAGGTTCCTAAAAGTCATATACGTATAGAAACCTACGGTACGGTAGACGAACTCAATTCATACATAGGTTTGCTAAACGACCATGTTGGTACTATCGAAATAAAAGCATTTCTTAAAGAGATACAGGATCGTTTGTTTACTATTGGTTCATCATTAGCCTGCGATCCCGAGAAAGAACCATTAATGAAAATACCGGACCTTAAAGAAAACGATGTTCAGTTACTTGAAAGGGAGATAGACAAAATGAATGAGGAATTGCCTGTTATGAAAAACTTTATCCTGCCAGGTGGTCATCCTGCGGTTTCAACCGCACACATTACACGCTGTGTATGCAGGCGCACAGAAAGGCTATGCGTAAACATGATAGAACATGAAGTTTTTGTCGATCCGTTAGTAATAAAATATCTTAACCGTCTTAGCGATTATTTATTTGTACTTGCACGATATATTGGTCATTTACTAAACGTGCCAGAAATTACGTGGAAACCGAGAATAGAAGCGCCTTAACCGCTAAAGGAGGATTTAAGTATTTTAATCATATCTTTTTCTTGCTCCCCTTTAGGGGCCGGGGGAGACAGGGGGCACAATCTTTCCATCCTTCATATGTATCACTCTGTCGCAGAGCAAAGCAAGTTCTTCGTTATGCGTAACAATTAAAAATGTTTGATTGAATTGAGTTCGCAGTTGCATAAAAAGTTCGTGCAGTTCTTTTGCATTATTACTATCAAGGTTACCGGTAGGTTCATCGGCAAATACTATCTGGGGGTTATTAATTAAGGCACGGGCAACGGCAACTCTTTGCTGCTCTCCGCCGCTTAACTGTTGGGGTTTATTTTCAAACCGGTCTTTAAGGTTAAGTGTTTCTAATAATTGTATAGCCCTTTCGGTTACTTCCCTCTTTTTTCTGCCGGAGATCCAACCCGGTATACAAACATTTTCTAACGCACTAAATTCCGGCAGCAAGTGGTGAAACTGAAATACAAATCCCACATGTTTGTTTCTGAATTTTGCCAGTTGCTTACCTTTCAATGTATCAATGCGTTGGTTTTCAAGAAAAATTTCTCCGGCATCGGCCTTATCTAATGTTCCTAAAATGTGCAGCAATGTACTCTTACCGGCTCCCGACGAACCTACTATACTTACAATTTCTCCTTTATTAATTGTCAGGTCAACTCCTTTCAAAACTTCAAGCGATCCGTATTTTTTATGAATATTTTTTGCTGCCAGCATGTAACACCTAATTAGTATAATAATCAATAAAATACAAACGTAAGCGATAGAAGCTTAGGGGTGAAATTTTAATATAACCTATGCTTAGTTAAAGTTGATTTGGTTATATCGTTTATACCCCTACATTTGCAAAAATTTAAACCTTAGAGAAGATGTTTTGGACACTTGAATTAGCCAGTTATCTTGAAGAAGCGCCCTGGCCTGCAACTAAAGACGAGCTAATTGATTATTCCATACGGTCTGGAGCACCATTAGAGGTAGTTGAAAATTTACAGGAACTTGACGACGAAGGAGAAGTGTACGAAAGTATTGAAGATATATGGCCCGATTACCCAAGCCAGGACGATTTTATGTTTAATGAAGATGAGTATTAGCCCTGGTTCTAAAGGGAGTAGAGAGATAATAAAAAAACCATCTTGCTTTTGCAAGATGGTTTTTTTTAGCAATCATCTTAGTAACCCTGATTATTGTTGTTTTTGTTAGACCTTCAACAGCACGTAATTCAACTCTTAAACCTATAAGTAAAATATAAGAGAACCAATGCAAATATCAGGACTACAGTATTTGCAACCATTACAGGTCCGCTTTCAATGGCAATTCCATATACGAGCCATATACCTGCACTCGCAATAACAATTAGTACCATCCACTTGCTTAAATCTCCCACACTTTTCGTTTGCCATGCTTTATAAACCTGTGGCACAAAAGTGATTGAGGTAAGAAAAGAACCTAAATAACCGAGGTAATCGTACCAATGCATTTTTTTTGAATTTGACAATGTATTATTTCAACTCCGTAACTTATGGAATAACAAAATGATGGATATAAGGGACAGTCATTGTTACGTTACCTCATTAACAACTTTGCGAATTACTTAATGGTTATTGCTTCTCCATCTGCTCCATCACCTGCTGTGTTACCCCTGTAAAACTAAATCCTCCATCATGAAAAAGGTTTTGCATAGTAACCATCCTGGTAAGATCGCTGAATAAGGTAACACAATAGTTCGCACAATCTTCGGCGGTTGCGTTTCCAAGAGGACTCATTCTTTCAGCAAAAGAAATAAAGCCATCAAAACCTTTTACCCCGCTGCCTGCTGTAGTACGTGTTGGAGATTGGCTCACGGTGTTTATGCGTACTTTCTTTTTAATGGCGTATTGGTAGCCAAAACTTCGTGTAATGCTTTCTAATAAAGCTTTTGCATCAGCCATTTCATTATAATCAGGAAATACTCTCTGGCCTGCTATATAAGTTAGCGCTACTACACTTCCCCAATCATTTATGGCATCCATCTGGTAAGCAAGTTGCAGTATGCGGTGAAAACTAATGGCAGAGATATCTAAGGTTTTATGGGTAAAGTCGTAGTTTAATGAAGTGTAATGATTGTTTTTGCGCATGTTCATACTCATACCAACACTATGAAGAATAAAATCAGCAGGTCCTCCGAAATGTTCTAAACTTTTTTGAAGCAGGTTCTTTAATTCATCATTGCTTGTAACATCCGCAGGAATAACGGGAGCGTTTCCGCAAGCTTCAGCTAACTTATTTATCTCACCCATTCTCAAAGCAATAGGAGCGTTGGTTAATACAAGTTGTGCTCCTTCTTCATAACATTTTTCTGCGATTTTCCAGGCAATCGATTGATCATTTAAAGCACCGAAGATGATGCCTTTTTTCCCTTTCAATAAGTTATATGCCATGATCTGGTTATTGTTTTAAATGATAAAAAGTAAAAATAGAAATTCAATCTCTAACTCCGAAAAAGAATGTAAAGTACAACCACATACATAGAGAGTGTAAAATAAAGGCGCTTCCTATAACGCCTGCAAAATAAAAAAACAGGTTTGTGAAAGTCCGGTTGGCGAAAGCGCGTTTCTTTAAATAAGAATGAACAATATAAACCGGTATTGCTACGATTAAAAAATATATTACAACCAACCAAGGTAAGTGAGGGACACCTTTCATTGTTTTCAGGTCATTAGGTCATTAGATCAATAAGTCATTAAATTAATGAGTTATCGAACAGAATTGAATATTGAGAATTGAACATTCCTTGTTAAGTGGTTGAGGTGTGTTGAGTGAAGGTTTCTATCCCAAACCATTGAATTGAGTAAAATACAAGTTTATAAAATCATTAATTAGTTAACCATCTCCCGTGCGTTTTCCAAGGCAGCAGCGGTTGGTTTTTCGCCGCTTAACAT
The DNA here is from genome assembly GCA_002050375.1 of Chitinophagales bacterium 62-2. GTDB lineage: Bacteria > Bacteroidota > Bacteroidia > Chitinophagales > Chitinophagaceae > Segetibacter. The sequence continues at coordinate 24,421 of MWYU01000741.1, read as the reverse complement.
TTTTGCAATGGCGGTGATTCTTTCATCGTTCGATAAAAGTTTAATATTGGTTTTTATAGCATCGCCTTTTATTTCTTTGTATACAAAAAAATGTGCATCAGCTTTACCTGCTATCTGAGGTTGATGTGTAATTGTAATAAGTTGCCTGTTTGTTGCAAGATCTTTCATTATAAATCCTACCTGTTTAGCAGCTTCACCCGAAATGCCTGTATCAATTTCATCGAATATGAGCGTAGGAAGATCCATTGATTGCGCAACTAACGATTTTATGCAGAGCATCAAACGGCTTAATTCTCCGCCACTCGCAACTTTTTTTAGGGGTTCAAAACGATTGCTTTTATTGGCATCAAATAAGAATTCAATGTTATCGTTTCCAAAAGGATTTAAGGGAGTTGGTTGAACCTGTATTTTTAATCTTGCGTTAGGCATTCCCACCTGTTGCAACAATGCGTTCACGTTTTGCCCCAAAGCCGGTATTTGTTTTTTCCTTTGGGTCGATAGTTTGTCAGCGGCTTCCTCACACTTTGCAAGCAACAGTTTTACTTGCTGCTCCTTTGCGGAAATCTGTTCATCAATATTCAGCACTGCTTCCATTTTGTTCTGAAGTTCGTTACGAATAGAAATAAGCTCATTAGTCGTTTGCACGTTATGCTTTTTCAGCATTTTATAGCCGGCAGAAATCCTCTCATTTATTTGGTCGATTCTTTTCTGATCGAATTGTACATGATCATTTATTCTGTCAACTTCTTCGGCAATATCCTGTAATTCTATTTGTGAACTTTTTAAACGCTCTGCGATTGCAGGGAGATCAATGTGATATTCTGCAAAAGCCAGCAGTTGATTTGTAAGCAATTTTATTTGCGGAACAATTGGGTGTTCACCTTCCTGTAATTCAAAATATACTTTTGAGAGCACGGTTTTTATTCCTTCTGAATTGGTCAGCAACTTCAATTCATTATCCAGATTTTCGAGTTCATTATCCGATAACTGCAACTGGTCGAGTTCGTTGAAAATATATTGGTGGTAATCAAATTCTTTTTGAAAAGTTTCTTTTTGTCTTTGCAAATCTTTGAGTTCATTTTTATATTGTTGCCACAGCCTATAATTTGACTGATACTTATTCAATAAGTCAAAGTTACCCGCAAGTGCATCCAACACCTCTCTTTGAAAATCGCTGTCGCCCAACTCCAACGTATCAAACTGTTGATGAAGATCAACCAACAAAGAAGCAAGCTCTTTCAATTGCTGCAAAGTGGCCGGAGTATCATTAATAAATCCCCTCGACTTTCCGTTGGCTGATATCTCTCTTCGTAGTACAAGTTCATCTTCATTATCGAGTTCGTTGTCGTTTAAAAATCGCCTGACATTGTTTTTATCGTCAACTTTAAAATAACCTTCGACAACACATTTTTTTTCCCTGTTTTGCAGAACTGTTGTATCTGCTCTTTCGCCAAGAATAAGACTCAAAGCGCCAACAAGAATGCTTTTACCGGCACCAGTTTCACCGGTGATTACATTTAGATTATTCGAAAAATCAATGTCTATTTTATCTATAATAGCATAGTTCAGAATAGCTAACTTTCGTAACATACAGTAAAGATAGCAGGGATAAGGTTTTGGAAAACGTAAATAAAACCGGTGTGGAAAAAGTAATTGTACAGGTATTTTGTAACTTTAAAATATGATTGAGACTTTAATTAAGAACCCGCCGCGAACTATATTGGAAGTTTGGGAAAGCCTGCCCGAAGGGACGCTTTGCCAGGTAATAAATAATACATTGGTTATGTCTCCCGCACCGTTAGATAGTCATCAAAAGGTACTTGTAAAATTAAGTTCTAAAATTTATTTATTTGTAGAGGAGAATGATTTTGGCGAAGTGCGTGTTTCGCCGTATGACGTACATTTTGATGAGGATAATATTTTTCAGCCCGATATTGTTTTTGTTGCAAAAGAAAACACACATCTAATTAACGAACGCGGCTTGTTTGGAGCACCAGATATGGTTATTGAAATTCTTTCGCCCTCTAATAAAGGGTATGATAAAAAAGATAAGAAACAGGTATATGAAAAATACGGCGTAAAAGAATACTGGATTATAGAACCTTATGAAAAGACAGTAACAGGTTTTACTCTGATAAACAACAAATTTGTGCAAAGCTCCCCAGCAGTGGGAATAATCAATTCAAAGTTATTGAATTCAACGTTTAGGTTTTAAGTATTCATAATTATGAGCCAAGTTTAATCGCTTCAAAGGCCTTGCTTTTTACTTCTTCGTTAAGAGGCCGTAGCTTCCTTCTATCTTCTCCCTTTAGGGCCCGGGGCTACTCACCTTTACAACGTGCTATCCCCGCTTTTGCGCGCTGATCCAGCGAGTCTTTGTATTCATGATCTTCCATATTTATGCATTGCTGAAAAGCTGCAATGGCAAGTGACTTCTGGCCACGCTTTTCGTAAATATACCCCATTTGTAAAGCAGCCCTTGCGGCATAATATTCCTGCCTGTTTTTGCCAAGCCGTATGGCAGTTTGGTAGAATGAAATAGCCTCATTATCTCTTTCAAGGTCGTCGTTAATACGGGCAAGGCGGTAAGCAAATTCCAGGGATTCTTCTGTTTTTTGAAACTCATTAATATTTTTCCCTTGCAATAAAGCCAAAGCTTCTTTATTGTATCCGCCATCGTTTAATATTCGTGCTTTCAATAAAACTGCGTGGGGCCAAACTTTACTTTTTGCATCTTTATAAGCTTTCTTATCAGCATCAGTTTCGGTGTTACCGTTTTTAATGCATAACAGTCTAAATCGTTCTGCTCCTGCCATATCTCCTTTTAAGTAATAAGCCCAGCTTATCTTCTGCAGTGCATCCTTTAAATAAAAATTGCCCTTAAAGTCGTTTGCAAATTTCTCAAGATTAAGGATAGCGTTGTCCAATTCGAGCTTATGCAAATACAGATACCCTAATTCGAAATTCCAAACTGGAGTAGATAAGTAACCAGGCGCGAGACTTCGGTTTTGAATAACATTTTTTGCATAATCATTTCTTTTGTTGTTAATACCAAGGTTGGCAGCCATATAAGCAAACAAATGATTGTTAACAATATCTAACTTTTTTGTTTGTATATATTTAAAAACTTCGTCAGGCTTGTTTTCAATATAGAACATGAGATAGCAATAATAAAAGGTAGCCTCGTTTGCGAAGATATTTGCATAACGGTCGTTGCTGTTCAATAAGCTTCGCATCAATTGCATTCCTTCACTTATCGATCCTTTTAATCCAAGCAGGTTTGTAACCCATTTATATGCCTTAGGTACCGTGCCTATTGCAACAGTTACAGGGCCCGAAATAAGGTTATTAAGCTGAAACGATCTGTATTTACTCCGGTTTTCTTTTATTAGAGAGTTCGCTTTTTTAAAATCCCACCCGGCACTGTATCTCTCACCAAACTTTATTCGCACACCCGCTCGTTGCAGGTACGTTAAGGCTTTGCAATACCTGTAGAAAGGATTATTTTGAGGGCCTTCATCAAATGCTTTAAGCCTTTTATCAAAATTCGCTTTCCTCGCATTGTATTCAGCACGGTCTTCGTTAAAGAACAGAACGAAAAAATCAATATAACCATCTAATAAATCAGGGATAAGATTGTTCGGATTCTCTGCTCTTGCCTGCTCTGTTAACAGCTTCCCGGTATCGATTTTAAGTTTTATTATCTCATTATACGCAGCTTCACATGCAGGAGTAAATTCAAATATCTTTTGAGAAAATACAATACCAGAAAGCAAACAAATAATTACCGTTAAAAAAAACTTCTTCATTCAAATAAATTGGCCTAATAAAAAAGGGTACGTTTCAGCACCCTTTTATAACTGTAAGATTGATTTAGTTTACTTTGTTTCAACGTTAGCATGCAGGTCCTCATCAACCAAAATCCTACCGCAGTTTTCGCAAACAATAATTTTTTTATGTTGCTTAATCTCGCTTTGTTTTTGAGGGGGTATAGCATTGAAACATCCACCGCAGCTATCCCGCATAACCGGAACAACACTTAATCCATTACGGTAATTATTTCGAATACGATCGTAAGAAAACAGAATTCTTTCATCCAAGGCCTCACGTGCGCCATCGCTAACTCCTTTAAATTGTGTCTCTTCTTTTTCTGTGTCTGCAATAATTTTTTCGAGTTCGCTCTTTTTGTTGTTAAGAACCCCTTCTTTAGCCGCTATTTGCTTTTTGGCTGTATCAAGTACTTTAATTTTTTCGGCAATTTCTTCGTTTGCGTCTTTAATGTGTTTTTCAGCAAGTTTTACTTCTAATTGCTGCATTTCCATCTCTTTGTTTATCGCCTCAAACTCCCTGTTATTCTTTACGTTCTCGCTTTGCTTTTCGTATTTTTTTATCAAAGCCTCACTATCTTTAATAGTTTCTTTTTTCTTCTCAATAAAATCTGAAATGCCATTTATCTCTTCTTCGATACGTGTTTGACGTGCATGTAAACCTTGTATTTCATCTTCAAGATCACTAACCTCCATAGGTAATTCACCTTTAAGAATGCTAATCTCGTCTAATTTAGAGTCAATTTTTTGCAGCCTTACAAGGTTGGTTAATTTTTCTTCAACAGAAAAGTCTTTAACGGTAGCCATATTTACTTTTAAAATTTTATAGTTAGTGGTTAGAGAAAGTGTTATCTTTTGGTACCAGCTTTAGCAACTCCGGTTAATCATTGTTGCGTCGCATTTCGTTCGTCTTTTGTATCTCTGTTTTACGGGGCTCAGAAAAACATCCTCTTCAACCAGTTTCTTATATGAAGTAATTGACCGGGTTAGTCTTTACTTCACTTTTAAGGACGGCGAAGGTAGGAAAATTTAGTTTTAAAACATCATACAAAAGGTCGATAGTGAATTGCTCGCTTTCGAAGTGACCGATATCAGCAATAACGATTTTGTCTTCTGCGTCGAAGAATTCATGGTATTTAACGTCTGAGGTAATGTAAAAATCAGCACCGGCCGATAAAGCATTTTTGATTAGAAAACTTCCTGCTCCGCCGCAAAGCGCTACTTTTTTAACTTTTCTTCCGGTAAGCTGAGTATGACGAATTACCTTAGGTTGAAATGCAGATTTTAGTAATTGTAAAAAATCTACTTCATCCATTTCCTCCTTCAGTTCTCCAATCAGCCCGCTTCCCACTTCCTGAAAATAATTGGCTAATTCTATCAGGTCGTAGGCTACCTCCTCATAAGGATGAGCTTCAGTCATGGCCGTCACCAGCTTTTCCTTCAAATAAGAGGGAAAAATGACCTCGATCTTTTCTTCATCAGCTTCTTCTCTTTTACCCACCTCTCCTTTGTGAGGATTAGTTCCTTTACCGGGTTTAAAAGTACCGGTTCCTTTTATATTAAAGCTGCACTCGCTGTAGTTACCAATATGTCCGCCGCCTGCTTCAAAAATAGCTTCCCTAACCTTTTCAGCATCTTCCCGGGGTACAAAGGTGTAAAGCTTCATCAAATTATTTTGTTTATGGAGCAGGACTTTCCGGTTGCTTAACTCAAGTATATCTGCCATTCTTCCGTTAACACCCTTCAATAAATTGTCAAGATTTGTGTGGATAGCATAAAGAGCTATATCATTTTTTATTGCCGCAATAACAGCTCTTTCAACATAGTTTTTGCCGGTAATTTTTCTAAGTCCGCTAAAGATGATGGGATGGTGAGCGACAACGAGGTTGCAGCCCCTGCCTTTTGCTTCGAGAATTACCTCCTCTGTTGCATCGAGAGTACAAATAGCACCGGTACAATCTGATGCGGCATTACCTGTAATCAGGCCGGCATTATCGTAACTCTCCTGGTAGGAGGAGGGTGCCAGTTCATCAAGTACCTGTATGATTTGGGCAATTTTCATCGTTATTAAATCGTACGTCCCGGGTATTGTTTTAAAGCGTTTTGTAAACAATCCATCGCTGCATCAATTGCAGAAAGGTTAAGCACATAAGCTAATCGCACTTCCTGTTTGCCCAAGCCGGGAGTTCCATAGAAACCGGTTGCAGGAGCAAGCATAACGGTAGCCCCGCCATATTCAAAACTTTCGAGCAGCCATTGGCAAAAAGTATCGCTGTCATCAATAGGTAATTTAGCCATTGCATAAAAAGCGCCTCCGGGGTTTGGACAAAAAACTCCTTTCATTGCATTTAATCTTGAAACAATTAAATCGCGGCGACTTTTATATTCAGCTTTTGTAGTATCAAAATAATCCGCGGGAAGATCTACCGCTGCTTCACCTGCAATTTGTGCAAATCCTGGTGGACTTAATCTTGCCTGGGCGAACTTCATAGTAGCATCTAAAAGGGCTTTGTTTTTAGTTACAAATGCACCTATTCTTCCGCCGCATGCACTATACCTTTTACTTATGGTATCCATTATTACTACGTTGTCATCTACTCCTTCAAGATGTCCGGCACTAAACTGTTTTTCTTCGTAAGTAAATTCGCGGTAGGCCTCGTCGGAAAAAAGATACAGGTTGTGTTTAAGTATTAGTTCCTTTATCTGCTGCATTTCTGCTTCGCTGTAAGAATAGCCGGTAGGATTATTTGGATTGCAGATTACAATTGCTTTTGTTCTCGGGGTTATTACCTTTTCAAAATCCTGGATAGGAGGTAGAGCAAATCCATTTTCTATATGCGAAGTAATAGGAACAACCTTTACGCCTGCTTCGACTGCAAAGCCATTATAATTTGCGTAAAAAGGTTCGGGGATAATTACCTCATCACCTGCATCAAGGCAGGTCATAAAGCCAAATAAGATTGCTTCGCTTCCGCCGGTGGTAATAATAATTTGATTATAGTGAATGTTTATACCTACAGACTGATAATATTTTACAAGCTTCTTGCGGTAGCTTTCATTGCCGGCGCTATGGCTATATTCGAGAATGGTAAAATTGCTGTTTCTTACGGCGTCCAAAACCATTTTCGGGGTTTCGATATCAGGTTGTCCGATGTTTAGGTGATAAACGTGTATTCCTTTTTTCTTTGCTGCTTCTGCATATGGCACTAATTTACGAATAGGCGAAGCGGGCATTATCTTACCGCGATTACTGATAGTTAACATTGCACAAAGATATAAGCCCCAAAATATAACAAATTAAAAAGCCGCCTGAAAAAGGCGGCTCTAAATTATTTTGTTTCTTTTTATTGTTTAACTGTAGCAGTTTTAGTTGTTGTGGTTTTTGTAACTGCAGCCTTTGTTTTAGGAGTCGCTGTAGTTATGGGTGCTTTTGTACTTGCTGTTGCAGCGCCAGTTGTACCTGTGCTTGCTACTTCACCTTCAATATTTAACATAATGGGGTCTGCTACGTTTGCAAGTTTTACGGTTACCGGTTTTGTAAAACTACCTGTAGCGGCGGCATTATAGGTAACTTTTATTGTTCCTGTTGCGCCTTTAGCGATTGCACCTTTAGGATAGTCGGGAATGGTACAACCACATGTGGAACTTGCACTTTCAATAACTACAGGTTTATCACTTGTATTTGTGAAAGTAAAGATATGGGTAACGGGTACGCCTTGTTTAACCTTACCGAAACTAAATTTTGATTCTTGAAATTCAAGAGGAGCTTTAGTTTGCGCAAATGAAGCAGTTGCAGCTAATATGGCAACAAATAGATAAAGGACTTTTTTCATTGTGTGTTTTTGTTTTAAAAGTTTTTGAAATGCTGAGATTTTTAATAATAATTTATTTACTTCAATTTACTTACTTCCGTTTTTTAATTTTTGTATTCCTGTATTTGCCGAAGGAGTTGTTTCAGCAACTTTATAACCTACTCCATGAAACTTTATTTGCTTTGTCATTCCATTGTTAAAAAATATATCCACATATTTATCGAAGGGACCATCTGCATAACCGCTAAATCCCAAAGTTATTTTAAAGGCTTCTCCCGGAGCGTAGGGACCTGCCTGATATTTTGGAGTTGTACAACCACAACTAACTTTTACGTTCTCTATCTTTACGGAGTCACTGCTAATATTTTTAATCTCTACTTCAAATTCAACAGGCTTACCATAAGGTATTTTACCAAAGTCGTGATTTTCCTCCTTGAAAGAAAGCGCCTTGCTAACATCGGCAGCAGGAGTTACTATATTAGTGGGAGCCTGGGCAGTAGTTACGGGAGCTTGTGCATTTATTATAGTTGCAATAAACAGGCTGGTAAAAAGTAAGGTGATTCTTTTCATTAAAAACTAATCTTAAAGCTGTAAAGTTATTGTTTTTGTTAAGAAGTTATATGCCTAACTAAAATGGTATTTTAATTTAAGTTTTTATTAATAAAGTTTAAAATAATGCCGCTGCTTTCACCATAAAAAATTGTTGTTTCAGTAGGAGAGCCGGGGTTTGACCTATGAACAGTAAGATAGTTTATTTAGTAACAATTTTTTGTAACAACTATAGGTTGTTGACCTTAAAGTTTATTTTTGCTTATGCAAACGTCGCCAATAAATACTGAAGCTGCTGAAGACGTAATTTCTTTCGATAGGTTCAGGGAGGAAGTTTTACAGGACTACCGGATTGCAATGGAAAGCCGAGAAGCAAGTTTAACGGGAAGGCGCGAAGTGCTGACGGGTAAAGCTAAGTTTGGCATTTTTGGAGACGGAAAGGAGCTTGCCCAGATAGCCATGGCTAAGTTTTTTAAACCTGGAGATTTTCGTGCCGGTTATTACAGGGATCAAACTTTTATGTTGTCGAGCGGCCTTGCTAATGTTGAACAATTCTTTGCCCAATTATATGCCGATCCTGATGTTACGCACGACCCCTTTAGTGCAGGCAGGCAGATGAATGCCCACTTCGCTACTAAGTTTGTTGATGATGAGGGTAACTGGCTTAACCTGGCTAATCTAAAAAATGTTTCCAGCGATATTGCCCCCACCGCAGGGCAAATGCCCCGCGCATTAGGTTTGGCTTTCGCTTCAAAAGTCTTCAGAAGCCTGCCTGCAGAAAATGATTTTCAGTTATTAAGCAGTAATGGAAATGAGATTTGCTTTTGTACCATAGGCGATGCCAGCACAAGTGAGGGACATTTTTGGGAAGCTGTTAATGCAGCAAGCGTATTGCAGGTTCCCTTAGCCATTTTTATATGGGATGATGGTTACGGAATTTCTGTTCCTAAGAAATATCAGACTACCAAGGGTTCAATTTCTGAAGCGCTTTCAGGTTTTCAAAAAACTGCCGGAACAAATGGCTTGAATATATATAAAGTAAAGGGATGGGATTATGCGGGTATGTGCGAGGTATTTGAAGAAGCTTTGGATGAAATGCGGGAAACACATACGCCGGCCATTTTTCACGTTGAAGAAATAACACAACCACAAGGCCACTCGACCAGCGGAAGTCATGAACGTTATAAAACACGGGAAAGACTGGAGTGGGAGAGAGAATGGGATTGCATTAAAAAATTCAGGGAGTGGATAACAGCTAACGGACTTGCATCGGAAGAAGAATTAACCGAAATTGAAAATCATGCAAAAGCACACGTAAAAGAAAGTAAAAATAAAGCCTGGAAAAAACTTTTAGCTCCAATAAAAAAGCAGGTATCTAAAGCTGTGGAGCTGATGAATGCTATAGAGGTAAAAGATGTAGATAGCTATAATGAACTGCAGCATCTTACCACTAATCTTCAAAATTGTCGTGAGCCTTTACGTCGCGACGTTATGAAAGCATTGGCGGCAAGTGTTCGCCTGGCTCCCTTTGACAGGCGGGTTAAGGATCATTATGAAGAATTGAAAAAAGAGAATGAGGATTTGTATAATTCAAATTTACACCATGAAGGACCGAAATCTATTTTCAAAATTCCTGAAGTAAAAGTTTCCTATAGTAGTAATGCACCCCTGCTAAACGGGTACGAAATATTAAACAGATATTTTGACAGGTTGCTTGCATCAAACCCAAAGGTTTTTGCTTTCGGCGAAGATGTTGGCCTTATTGGTGATGTTAACCAGGGCTTTTCGGGCTTGCAGGAAAAGCATGGAGCAAATCGTGTTTTTGATACCGGGATAAGAGAATTAACGATAGTTGGACAAGGTATTGGAATGGCCTTGCGGGGACTTCGCCCCATTACCGAAATTCAATATATCGATTATCTTCTATACGCTTTACAACCGCTAAGCGACGACGTAGCTACCACGCATTTTAGAACGAAAGGACAACAAAGTTGCCCTGTAATTATTCGTACACGCGGCCATAGGTTAGAAGGTATATGGCACAGCGGTTCGCCCATGGGGATGATTTTAAATTCATTAAGAGGTATTCATGTATGTGTACCAAGAAATATGGTTCAGGCAGCAGGAATGTATAATACTTTATTAAAAGGTAACGACCCGGCAATAATGGTTGAGTGCCTTAATGGTTACAGGCTAAAAGAAAAGTTGCCCGCTAACTTATTAGAGTTTAGTGTTCCTTTAGGCGTTCCGGAAATAATAAGACAGGGAGATGACGTAACGATTGTTTCCTACGGCTCAACTTTACGAGTTATACAGGAAGCAGTTTCTATATTAGAAAAAATTGAAATTAGCTGCGAAATTATTGACGTGCAAACCTTGTTGCCGTTTGATATTAATCATTCCATTGTTAAGTCGTTGGAGAAGACAAACCGGATTATTTTTATTGATGAAGATGTACCAGGCGGAGCAGCAGCTTATATGTTTAATAAGGTTATTGAAGAACAGAATGGCTATCGTTATCTTGATGTTGCTGCACGAACATTAACAGCCAAAGCCCATCGCCCGTCCTATGGAAGTGATGGCGATTATTTTAGCAAGCCTAATGCCGAAGATATTATTGTAGCAGTGCAGCAGATGATGGCGGAGTAACCTAACCTTGTTCCTCTCCTTGTAAGGAGAAGAACAGCGAAGCAACGGATAGTTTAAGGTGGAAAATTTAAGTAAACAAACTCTCGTTGGTGTTCCAAAGGCACTTTAAACCAAAATATATGTAGCTCTTTAGACTGCTATCTTCAAAAAAGACATAAAAAGGCTGCAGTGAACCAACAGGCCCCTCACCCTTACCCTCTCCTTGCAAAGGAGAGAGAGAATTTGATGGTCGGCCGGGAAGTATCTTGAAATTTGACAAGGAGATTAAATCTATTTTTATTAATCAATGAATTTGGATTGCAACGCATGTGTTGGAACCCAACATTCATCTTTTTTGCCGAACCATTTATACCGGTTATTTGCTATAAAGTTATAAACAGCATCGCGTATAAAACGGGGAACAATCATAAAAGCACTTAATAAAGGCCATCCACCTGATAATTGTTTTGCTACCATTAAAGCTCCCGCAGATTTAGTATATACCTTGCCTTTTTCAACCAAGACAAATGAATTAAATGATTCGGTAGAAAGACCATACTTCTTCATCACCTCCTGGCCAACAGTTGATTGAAGCGATGCGAACCTGAATAAATCATTTTTATCTCTCTTAATAATAAATTTAACTGCTGCATTGCATAAGTTGCAAACACCATCAAACAAAACAACAGGGGATTGTATTTCCGGGTGGGAAGTCATTGGGTCAATAAGTGATTGGGGCAATAGGTTATCAAGTGTACTTAATAGTCCAGTTAGTTTAGATACTAATCAACTTTCACTATTTAAGCAGTTACGATCAATTAAAAAGTCATTATCAAAAGACCAAATGATTTAACGCTTACCAACTGAGTGACTAAATAACTACCTATCTAATCAACATAATAACTTATCTAATTACACGAACCTGCTGGCAGTCCATCATCAATACTTCCTTTTAAGTCCATGTAAAAATTTCTCTTTTGCTCGCCTGCAGATTCTTTAGTGATAAGGACAGAAGCATACCGCCTACAAAGGTCAACCATAGGCCAGGTGCCTTGCAAACCCGGAACACCAACCGTTGTAGCTTTACCTTGTGCATTGGCTTCTAATATCCATTCACCGAAGCCATAATCCAATCCTTGTAACGCTGGAAGAATAAACTTCATTTGATTGGGTGACACCTGCAGTGTATGCAGCATTGCTATAGAACTTTCAGTTAATACTTGTTTGTTGTTAAAAGTTCCTTTATTAAGCAACATTGCCATAAAGCTTATTAAATCGTTTGCCGTAGAACGTGCGCCGGTAGACGGACTGATAGCTTCGTCATAATCTTCATTAGTGAAAGTAGTGTTCCTCATACCCGAGGGCAACAAAATCCGGTCTCTCATTAAGCGGTCAAAATTTTTTTTACCCACAACTTCAAGTACACGTCCTGCAATATTAAAACCCATATTAGTGTATCTAAACTCGGTGCCGGCATTGGTCTGTATATCTTTTTTTGAAGCATAATCGTTCACTTCGTCCTCAAGGGTATGAAATTTACTTTTACTAAAAAGCTTTGCAACTCCCTCGTCTGATTTGATACCGGTATAATGGGTTATGCAATGACGTATAGTAACATATCCTTTATAATACTTTTCAAAAATCGGAAGGTATTTGCTCACCTTATCATCCAGCGAAAGTTTGCCTTCCTGTACAAAAGTCATGATTAATGCGGCAGTAAGCCACTGACTGCTTGCCCCAATAGGAAGCTGTGTTTTTGCATTAAACTCACCACTTTCTTTTTTATAAATCGTCTTTCCATCTTTATATATAAGGAATACAGAGTTCTTCCCAAGCTTATCTTTGGCCCGGTTCAGCTTTGCTGAAAGGGAAGCTGTATCAACCTGCGCGCTTATCCGTTGAAAGCTAAAAAGAAAAATTGCAGCAATAAAAAAGCTGACGCATTTTGAATAACGGTTTGATAACATCCCTGGCTCTTTGTTTATTTAGAAATTAAGAGAAATACCAAATATAGGTTTGGCAGATTTAATAAGGACACATTTTCTGCAGGTTTTGGTTGGGCTGATTCTCTTTTTAACTTTATTGAAGTAAGTTGAATTTCTTCTTTGAACAAGGATTTGAATTACTGTTTTTCTGAGTTAGGGTGTTTGCAATGTTTCCAGTATTCCACTATTTGTTTAATCTGGTACTGGATGCCCTCAAAATATCGTTCTTTCACGAAAAATCCCTGCACATCTAATTCATAAGCCTCGATTACAGCGTTCGCTTCTCCACTCGTTGAAAGAAAAATGAAAGGAATACTCTTTCTTCTTAAAAGCTGATTTGAATTAATTTGTCGTCTTAGTTCTAACCCGTTCATTATTGGCATGTTTACATCACATATTATAAGGAAAGGCTGAGATGGAGTTTGCTTTAAGAAAAGAAGCGCTTCATGGCCATTTTCAAAAATCTGAATTTCATTCGGTACACCAAGACTTTCGAAAACATTTACTAACAACTCCTGGTCGTCCGTATCGTCTTCCACAAGAATTATAGAACCATTTTTCAAAGTGAGATTAGTTTAAGGATTATCAGGTGAAGCAAAAACTGTGATGATAAATTTCGGACAACCACTAAAATTAAAGTAAAAAAATATAATATTCAATTCAATAGAAATTAACAAGCCCAATATTTTAGTATTGATTTACCGGGCTACAGGAATTTGATAAACAAGTTTTGTAAAAAAAGAAAAGCCCGCAAAAATAATATGCAGGCTTTTTTAAAATAATTAGCCAGGGTTATGCATGTGCCGGTTTGCCTACTATTTTCTTTTCTATTTTAGTATCCGCGGCACCTAATGGTTTGTCTTTAGCAAAATCCATCAAAATTGGAGCGGCAACAAATATTGAAGAGTACGTACCGGTAATAACTCCTATCAACATTGCAAAGGCAAAACCTCTTGTTACTTCGCCGCCAAAAATGAATAGTGATAAGATGGTTAAGAACACGGTTAAGGATGTCATTATTGTACGGCTTAATGTTTCGTTGATTGCTTTATTAATAATAGTTCCTTTATCGGTGTTCTTCATTAAACGGCTGTCTTCCCTAATACGATCGAATACAATTACTGTATCGTTCATTGAGAAACCTATTACCGTTAGTATAGCAGCGATAAAGTGCTGGTCTATCTCTAATGGAAAGGGAACAATGCCTTTTAGGAAACTAAATACTGCAAGTGTTACAAATACGTCGTGTAGCAAAGCAACGATAGTTCCAAGAGAATATCTCCAGTCGCGGAAACGAATGAAGATGTACAAGCAAATGGCGAGTATCGAAACGATTGTTGCTGTTGTAGCACCTTTCTTCAAATCATCTGAAATGGTTGGTAAAACGGTTTGAGAGCTTTGCTTATACCTGGTATCAAACTCTTTGTATGATAACCCGGCAGGTAAAAACTTACTAAGACCATCAAATAATTTTAGTTCTACAAGTGAATCTACATTGCGGCTTGTTTCTTTGATCATGTACGAAGTAGTAATATTTAACTGCCTGTTAGAACCGATTGTTTTTACAACAGGATATTCTCCATATTCAGCTTTCAGTGCATTGCGTACCTCGTCATTATTAACAGGTCTGTCAAACTTAACAGTATAGCTGCGACCTCCGCTAAATTCCACACCTTCATCAAAACCATTAAAGAAAGATGCAATACCCAGCAATAATACAACCACCGAAATTCCATAAGCAATTTTACGATACTCAACAAACTTTAAACTCGCATGTTTAAATATCTTCTTGCTAATACCTGTGAAGTATTCGAAGTGGCGGTTCTTATTAGTGTACCAGTCAGAAATTAATCTTGAGATAAGAATACCGCAAAACAATGATAACAGAATACCTAAAATCTGCGTTGTTGCAAATCCTAATACCGGTCCTAATCCGAAATAGAAGAGAATAATAGCAGTCATTAATACAGTAACGTGTGCATCTAACACAGGTGCATACGAACGTTTATAACCATCATTAACAGCCAGTTGGTAGTTCTTTCCCCGGGTAAGTTCTTCTTTAATCCTTTCGAAAATAATAACGTTGGTATCTACCGCTAAGCCAACAGTTAATACCAAACCTGCGATACCGGGAGCAGTTAAGGTAGCCCCGAGAGCGGCTAAAATACCTATGGTAAATAAGAGGTTTAATATAAGGGCAATATTTGCAACCCAGCCTGCAGTATTAAAATACAAAAGCATTAACGCAAAGATGACTAAGAAGGCGACGATAAATGCAGTTGTGCCGCCACGAATAGCGTCTTGTCCTAAGGTAGGCCCTACAACTTGCTCCTGCACAATTTTAGCGGGGGCCGGTAATTTACCGCTCTTTAAAATGTCTGCTAAATCCTGTGCTTCGTTTAGTGTAAAGCTTCCGGTTATCTCAGAGCTTCCGTTAGGAATTACACCGTTTACAAAAGGAGCGCTATACACAATATTGTCCATAACAATGGCAATAGGTTTACCTACGTTATCACCCGTCAGTTTGGCCCAAATCTTTTCGCCTACCTTATCCATGTTCATCTTTATCGCAACACGGCCCCGCTCATCAAAATCCTGGCGTGCATCACTTACGTGCTCACCTTCCAGTTTGGCAAGCGTTGGCCCTTCCACTGTTTTCACGGCATATACCGGTAATATGCCTGCTGCTTTTGGATCTTCGCTTTCAGGTTTTCCGACCATGAAAACAAGGTTAGCAGGAAAGATATTTTTAACACTTTCTAACTGAAGATAGCTGTTGAGTATACCTGTATCACGCGCCTGAATATAACCGATAGCTGCCGGAAACTGCATTTGACCATCTTTACCTTGCTGAGGTTGTATTAATTGAATAATAGAACTAAGCGGATTTTGATTTTTAGTATCAGCAGGATTCGTAATTGTAGCAGTTTTATTAGTATCGAGCGAACTTAATGTAGCGGTTTTAGTAGTGTCCCTTGCTGTAATTGAAGCTGTTTGTTTAGCAGTATCCGCGTTTACAGAAGTGGTATCATTAACTTTTGTTCCGTTAAGCGAAGCAGCTATCGCCTTTTCAGCTTTTTGATAACCTTCATATATTTCTCCAATGTTGTAAACTTCAAAGAATTGAAGATTGGCCGTTGATTGAAGATATTTACGAACCCTTTCAGGATCGGTAACGCCGGCTAATTCAATAGTAATGTTTCCTTTATTTTCATCTAAGTTGATAGTTGGCTGGGCAACGCCAAATTTATCGATACGAGTTCGTAAGATATTAAAAGTATTTCTGATAGCGCCTTTAGCTTCGCCACGAATATAATCTATCACCTGTGCATCGCTGCTTTCATAACTAATACGCTTACCACTGCCAGGGGCAAATAAAGAAGCAAGCCTTCCGTTAGGATTAACGCTCTTGTATTCATCTGCAAAAAGAGTTATGTAATCAGCGCCGCTGTTTGCTTTACGCCTGTTAGCCTGATCGAGGGCTTTGTTGAATAAGGGATCCTTGCTGTAGCCTGAAAGAGATTTTACCAGGCCATCTAATCCAACTTCCATGGTTACATTCATGCCGCCCTGCAAATCTAAGCCGAGCATAAGCTCCTGGTTTTTGGCATATTGATAGGTTCCTACACCTAAAACAACTTTTTCGTTCTTTGTACTGTCAAGCAAACGTTGCAAGCGGTTCTTTTTTGCAGCGTTCAACGTATCTGTATATAACGCCTGCAGTTCTTTGTTTCCGGAATATTTTTGTTCAGCTTTAGGATAGTTAGCTTTTACCCAGCTTTCAGCTCTTTGAGCCATCTTATTTTCATGGCTTCGCACAAAAAAAGTAAAGCTTAGCTGGTACAGACAAATCAGAATTAATGCAATGGCAAAAATTTTCACCAAACCTTTCAGTTGCATATAAATAGGAGTTTATAAAATTTTTTAGAGCGGCAAAGATAAGGGTTTGAAAGTGAAAAATTGTCAGAAAATAGTGTAGTATGAACACGGCCCGAGATAGTATTTTTACTTCAGGTTTCGTGTTTTAACTTTCTCTTTTGCGAAGGAAAATTTGTTCTAAATAAGGGAATTCAGAAGAACATTATTCCACTACTCCCTTAAACACGTAACTGGGATTATTAATTGTTATGTGTTTATTATGAAAAGAGAACGGTGTGTTGTAAGAGGGTTTACAGGTTAAGCCTTTTTGAAAACATTATATATAACAAAGCCGATAAGTTCTTTTATGAACCTCTGCCATGCATCAAGTATTGTTATTTTAGGCAGAAGAAAATCGTCGATTGTGAGAGTTTCATTAATTACCGAATAAGCACACGGATAAGCAACAATGCTTAAACCAGCATTAGCAAAAAGCCTTGATGCACGTGGTATATGTTGCGCAGAGGTTATTAAAACATAAGGCGGTTTAATGTGTAAAGAGTCAATAATCTTTTTACTGAAGAGGGCGTTTTCACGGGTAGTTTTAGAAGAGGTTTCTGTAATAATGTCTTCATGTTTTACACCTATTTCAATCATTTCGCGTCTTATAAAATCTGCTTCTTCGGGCAACTCTTTAGCTACTGTACCTCCGCTTACCAGTATTTTTTTTATAGTTCCGTCACGGTATAATTTACATGCCTGGTAGAATCTGTCGGCGTCATCTCCAAAAAAGCCCTTCTTCCTTTTATCAAAACGAACTATGCCTCCCAAAACAATTCCTGCTTCGTATTGCTGACCTTTAAGTGTTACGGGTTTTGGTTGCCATGCATTCACCAGTGTGGTGTAGATGGCTTCATTGCTAAAGAAGATAAATGTAATGGTTGCCGCAATTGCAAGGCGCTTTTTCATTGATCTTAACCTGGCGAATTTCCTCCATAGTAGTAAGATAAGAATCCAAATTGCCGGAGATAGAAAAAAGGTAAAGATTTTAGAGATAACGTAGAAAAAATCCATGCAGTAATAGGGTTGAAGCTAATTGAAAACAGTTACGTCATATAATTAATTGGTTTGCTCAAGTGCTTGTTAGAACTGATGGGGAACTAATTTCTCAATCAAAACCAGATTGATAAAGTCAATATTTTATTTCTGTTGCGGAAGGAGTAGGTTGAGCTGACCGGGAAGAATCTTAGCGTCTATATGCCTTACCTTACCAAGATATTCTCCGTCTACCTGAAAGTGTACAGCATGCTGTGTTTCAATATGAACTGATGTTGCCTGTATAATTTCTATTTTTTTAGGATCAAAGAGTTGTGGCCTAAACCACATTTTAAAGATTTCTGAAATAGCAAATTTTCGAATAATAACTACTTCAAAAAGACCATCATATAAATCGCCGTGGGGGTTTATCACCGCACCTGTTCCATATTTGCTTGCATTTGCAAGTACAATCATAAAAGCGTCTCTTTTAATTTCGGTGTCTTTTGTTTGAACGATTACCCTTATGTTCTGCTTTTTCCATAAAACTCTTAAAGCCACTTTTGCATAGCCTAATTTTCCACGTTTATTTCCTTCTTCAAAATACTTTATAAGGCGTGCATTCATTCCAATATCGCTTAAGTGCAGGCATAGCTGTTTATTAATTAAAATGGCATCAGCTTTTTTAACATTAGTAGCAAGAACAACATCAAGAGCTGCTGTTATATTTAAGGGAATATCCAGTTCTCGGGCCATCCCATTTGCCGATCCCGCAGGTATTATACCCAATTGCATTTCGCTTCCCAATATTTTTTTGGCAACAAGGGATACTGTTCCGTCACCACCTACCGCTATTACTTTATGTGGCTTTACTTTCTCAAGAGTTTGCTGTAATTGCTGTGCATCATTTTTGCCATCTAACAAAAAGAATTCAATGGAGTGGGGAAGAGCTTCGAAATATTTTTTAATAGCAGACTCATGGTCATTTTTTTGTTTTCCTCCTGAAATTGGATTAATTATGAATAAAAATTTAAAGGCGGATTCCTGCGTCATTTTTAATTAATTCAATAATGAATAATAATACAAATAAAACTGTTTTTCCACATAAGCCTTCATTTATTGAAGGCGTATATGATAAGATACTGAAAGTGTTCAGGCTAACAAATGATCCGGTCGTTAAAGTATATCACGGTTATGGCAGTGCAACCAGTATAATTGTTTTTGGCCATGTTTTTAGTTTGAGCCCTTTGCCGAGGAAAAGATACCGTAAAAATTTCTGGACAAACACGTTTGCTCTTTTGCGGTCTTTTATGATTAAGCGCATACCTAATGCAAAGGTGCGTTTTCGTTTTAATTCGATTGTTCTTGAAAGCACCACTGCCGATGACGGCTTTTTCAGGTTTGAATGGAAGTGTGTTACCGTTGTACCTCCCGGACTTTATACAGTTGAAGTAGATTATTTATCATCCAAAATTGAGGACCTGGTACTTTCTACCGGTCAGGGTACTATCATTATTGCACATCCGAACCAATATGCATACATATCGGATATTGATGATACATTTCTGATCTCTCATTCTTCTAATTTACGAAAAAGATTATATGTCCTTTTCACAAAAAATGCCCATAGCCGTAAGCCTTTCGAAGGAGTGGTTAACCATTACCAATTGTTGGCAAAGGCTTACACGGAAAATAATAATCAGAACCCCTTCTTTTATGTTTCGAGCAGCGAGTGGAACCTGTACGATTTTATAAAAGAATTTTGCCGGAAGAATGCAATGCCGGAAGGAGTGTTTTTGCTAAGCCAGATAAAACGGTTAAGCGAAGTATGGAAAACGGGTGCAACAAAACACTCCACTAAGTTCATGCGTATCGCACGAATATTAGAAGGTTTTCCTAAACAAAAATTCATTCTATTAGGTGATGACTCTCAGCAAGACCCTGTGATTTATGCGCGAATAGTGGAGCATTTTCCTGGAAGGATTGTATGTGTTTACTTACGGCATGTTTACGAAAAAAACTTGCATAATGTAAATGAGGAGATTAAAAAGATTGAAGTTGCGGGGGTGCAATGGTGCCATTTTACCAGCAGCAAAGAAGCAATAGAACACTCTTACAAAATTGGGCTTATACCTAAAGACTCAGAAATGGTGCAGGCTACTGCACCGGCAGCAAAAACCTTATAAAAGTCCTGAATCTTTTATGGATGAGCACAAGTTGGCTTTTTAATGAGCACAAAAAAGCCACCCGTTTAAAGGGTGGCTGCGAAATATCAGAGTGTTTAAAATTCTGCTCTTATCTCACAAATCAGCTAACGGCTCTCTCATTTAAAGATACATTTTAAACTCTCCAATCACTGTTTTACAATTAACCAAGCGAACGTATCCAATGTACGATCTCATCTTTGGTTTTTCCTAATTTCTGTTGTAAGCGGCCGAAGAATTCATCATCCTTTCCATCTTCATATTCAAGGTCATCGTCTGTAAGATGGGCATGTTCCTGCTTCATTTTACCTTTTACTTCGTTCCAGTTTCCTTTGACATTTAACTTGTCCATGGTATTAAGTTTAAAAGAATTACAGAAAAAATTATGCCATTAAGCATGTAAAATCGCATTATAAAAACAGTTACAAAACTAACCCGAAATGCAAAAGCTTCTTAGGAAGCTAAGCGTAGGCTTTCACTTATTTAAAATCCTTTTTCTTATAATACTCTGTAAATTACTTCCGTCACCATCGAGACCTGATTTAAGATAAGTAAACTCAGCAGCATATTGCGAAGTAAGGTACCTGAGTTTAGGAGCAGGGTCTGAAATGCAATCAACAATTACCTGTGCTACCTGCTCGGCCGTTTGAAATATTTTAGCTTTTAGTTCGTCAGTGAAGGTTTGTCTGTAGGCCATATAATCATTTAATAATGGCGAGTACTCATCTTTGCGAATGCCACCTGTGTTATTGAAATAATTCATAAGATTGTTTCCAAATTCCGTCGTTATACCGGCGGGTTCTATAATAGATGTTTTAATTCCGAAATAAGGTTCGAGGTAAGTAGCAATGCTCTCAGTTAAGCCTTCAAGGGCAAATTTAGCAGCACAATATATTTCATTAATGGGCTGACCGACCAAACCTCCAACTGAAGAAACGTTAATAATATGACCCTTATTTTGTTGCCGCATTGCAGGCAAAACAGCTTTAATGCAACGGATAGGGCCATAGAAATTTACATCCATTACATTGTGTATTTCTTCCATCGTCGCTTGCTCCAATGTTCGTATAAAACCGGCACCTGCGTTATTAATTAATACATCAATTCTTTTTTCTTTGTCTATAATCGTTTTAATGCATTCTTTAATTGTTTCTTCCTTTTGAACATCGAGCGGAAGTATATGGATATAAGCAGGATAGTTTTTAGTAAGCTGTACGAGATGATCCTGCTTACTAACATCTCTCATAGAGGCATACACTGTATTTCCCCTGGCTGCTAACATAGAGGCGGTGTGTAAACCAACACCTGTTGAAGTTCCTGTTATTAGTATTATTTTAGACATTTTCTTAAATTAGAAATATGAAGATAATTTTTCTGTGACTTGGATAATTTTAATTATTCAGATGTAGTAAAGCAGGTAGTATAGATGAAGTTTTTAGAAACGAAGCTTTTATTTTTTCAACAGTTGAATAACTTAACCAAAATCTTAAAGCCATTTTTTAAACCATGCCATTGTCATTTGAAGATGTGCAGGTAAGAACTTATGCGGCTCATTTGGCGTTACATGTATCTTTAATTTTTCGGTCGAATTTTTTGATTTATAAGCTTTTGTTGCAGCGTCAAAAGCAAGCTGTGCTTTTTTTTTGCTAAGGAAGAATGTTCAACTAAATGGTCCATACGACAGCAAATTATACATATGCCAGGCAACAGCAATAAGCACCACAATACCTGCATTTTTACGCAGCATAGTTATCCTGCTCACTTCAAACAGCAACATGCATAAAATTGGAGCGTATAATGTAAAGGTTAAACGCTCTTTGAAAAATCCCAGTAACCAAAAAAAGAAAAAGAATATAGATAGAGTATTTATGATAATAATGATATAATGATTTTGAACGGTATCATTGAATAGTTCTTTCCTTAGGTATATTGCCAGCAGGAACACAACTGTTATAAACCAGCTTATTTCTGTAAATGTGTGCATGTAATAAATAGTAAAGTTGTAGAAAGTATGAGCGAACTCGCTAAACGATACCTTCAGCGTTTCTACTATCCATACCAGCTGATGATATGTTACCATTTCGTAATTGTAATAGCTATGAGCAACGGCATTGCACATAATTATCCATAATAAAGTTGGCGCTGCAAATACTATTACATTGCTTATCAAATATAAAGCATGAAACTTTTTATCTACAAAAAAGGAAACAACCACCAGGCAGCAGAACATGGGTAAAAAATTGCCATAGGCAAGCATCAGAAAGCCGCATAAGGCGGACATGGGCAATAACTTCTTCAGATGCAACTGCTTCTGCCAGATTATGAACGAAATATGTATGGATAGCAGAGGCGTTAATAAGGAGAAAAACTGTTGGTGCGGTGTCCAAAAAAATGCTTTCGTTATCTCATTTGATACTAGAAAGAACATAAATGCATACAGTAGCAAGTTACTGATGTTGCCTTTAGTTATTGTACGGGCTATTCGCTCGAAGTAGTAGAGCGATAACAAAAGCAATAAATAATTCATGAGCACATAACCTGCATAAAATCCCACATATTCAGATGCCTGTTCATCTCGCAGTTTAAGTTTATGCAAAAACCCTATATCTATCTTATCAAAAATCCATTGCAAAGGATAGCCAATAAATGTGGCACCTAATATATAAAGCGGCCTGCTCTGCCTTTGAGCACCGTGCTCTAAAAGCATGGATGGGTACCTCGCGTTCTTACAAAATTGCCCTGCATCGCAATTAAACGTAAACCCCATATAGTTACCTATTCTTATAAATTGTCCGCAATAGTCTTTTTCACTATGTGGATGTGGCGAGAATAAAAATGATACGGTAACAATAAGTATAATAACAGTATAGATTACCAGCTTTTTTAATGTAAACCCTTCCATAAACAGAATAAGGTGAAAGATAGCCTTTAATTTGTAAGACACTTTGAAGCGATAAAATCAAAGCACGTTTCCTTGTATAATTTGTATGCATTGGTAAGCCATTAAGATACAGCATTTTTCAATGAAGAGGCCTTCAGTGCTGACACAATAGAGGGTTTTGGGAAACAGATTGGTAATACGCAGAAAGCCGTTGCCATCCTTTTCCGTAATAGTTCTTCAAAGGCTATCCAGGGAGTATCCCTAGGGGAGCTTTTTTCTTTTGCATGGCCAATATTCGATGAGCCGTTTCTTGTAATAATGTTTAAAGAAGCAAGCTTTGTGCGATGGCACTTCCTCTCCTGCAGTAGCAGGAAGACTAGTATAACAAATAACTTCATAACCATTTTTTAAACCATGCGATAGTCATTTGCAGGTGTTCAGGCAGAAACCTATGCGGCTCATTTGGTGTTACATGAATCTTTAACCTGTTTAGTGCATTTTTTGATTTGTAAGCATTTGTTGCAGCTTCAAACGCAACCTGTGCTCCACCTAAAGGACAGTTCATATCCTTTTCATTACTTAGCAACAATAGTGGTCTTGGTGCAAAAAGCCTTATCATTGATGGGCAATCAAATTTATCAGTGATCCCTGGTAGCAATTTGTTCCATAATAATCTTACATTTTCTTTAGTTACAGTGGTGTCACCTAAATCTTTTGCAGCTTGTTCATGTGCTTTCCATATAGTTCTTGCACGACCTTGCCAGCTATCATTTTCAAGCACCCATTTAAAACTCTGCGCAGCAATAACCGGAACGGCAACCTTAATTCTTTTATCAACAGAAGCTGCCATCCATGTTTCAATCCCGCCCATCGAAATACCCATCATTCCTATCCGGTTGGCTTGTACATCAGGTCTTGTTATTAAGTAATCTGTCAACCTCCATAAGTCGTAAACAGTATCATAAAAAAAGGGATGTTCATGGCTTTTGCCGTCGGTATTCTTCCATGCCTTGGTTACAGCTTCAACATATTGTTCTGATTTATTAGCTCCGCCTGCTATCCGTTCACCATGATACCTTGCATCAATAGCAACACCTATTATTCCAATCTTAGTTAGTTGATAAAGCAGGCTTCGAATACTTTCATCTTCCTTACTTCCTCCTGTACTATGCAAACAAATTACAACAGGGAAAGATTTTAAATTTGTATGAACAGGCTTGTAAATTAGGATAGGCACCTTTTCCCTTTCTTCAGAATAGATGTAGCCCTTTTCGATTAATAGTATCTGTAGTTATAGATTGAAATGAAGGTTTGAAATCAACAGCAGGTCTTTGAAGCAAGTTTCTAAAATCACCTGCCACCTTTTCATTGGGTGGATATTGATTAAGTTGTGCAACGCTTTTTGCCTGGGCGAAAGCAACACTTGAATATATAAACAGGGCAATAAATAAAGCAGCTTTCATCTACTCACGTTAAAATTTTGATAGTAAAGATTTAGGGATACATCGAAAGCCTTGACATTACAATCTGTTTACCTTAGAATTGTGAACGTCTTTTTTATCATGCATTATTAAAACTAATACAATGAGCATTAAACGTCGCATTTTTATTAGCAGCCCGAGGGATAAACGTATTATAGAGC
>MWYU01000704.1 GCA_002050375.1 Chitinophagales bacterium 62-2 | reverse complement strand
ACCTTGGAAATGAAAACGCAGGAACAGGATTACAGGTTCGCAGAGCAAAACTATAATGAGGTGAACAGGTTATACAACGAAAATAACCTTCAGTTAACACGGCAACAAAGTAAAATCTCGTCGCTTAAAACCGAATTGCAATTCAAGCGGAACCAGTTGAACGATCTCAATCAACAAATTGGAACAAACAGTGTTCAGTTAAAGGAGGTAACTGAAAATATTGCTGAAGGTGAAACAGCCTTGAAAGATTCGGAAGCGTTTTTATTAAACCTGATCCGGTTAAAAGAACAAGAGGAGAAGAAACTGAACGAAGCCGACCAGGCATATTTCAATCTTAGAAATGCTTTGGGCGAAAAGGAAAGCCAGTTGCGCCTTAAGGTGAAGAGCAAGGAAATGATTGATCATTTGCTTACTGAAATTAAAGACAAGCTTAACGAACTGAAGCTTCAGCTTGCAGGTATGAAGGAAAGATTGAGCGTGGAGTTCAGGATAAACCTGGATGATATAATAGATGAGCAACGAAATACGGTAACATCTGTTGAAGAGCTGCAGGCAGCTAGCGACCGTATGAAAAAGCGGCTTGAAAATATGGGTGAAATAAATCCTACCGCCATTGAAGCTTTCCAGGAAATGAAAAAGCGTTATGATTTTATTGTTGAGCAAAAGAACGACCTCGTAAATGCGAAAGAAAGTTTGCTGCAAACCATCCAGGAAGTTGAAACAACGGCTAACCAGAAGTTCCTTGATACATTTAACGCAGTAAGAGAAAATTTTAAAAAAGTGTTTAAGGCCCTTTTTACTGAAGAAGATGAAGGAGACCTTATACTTGAAAATCCTGAAAACCTTGCCGAAACAGGGATAGATATTATTGCCAAGCCAAAAGGTAAACGACCCAGCAGTATTGGTCAGTTGAGTGGCGGAGAAAAGACTTTAACTGCTACAGCCCTACTGTTCTCGATCTACTTAATTAAGCCTGCTCCGTTCTGTATTTTGGATGAAGTGGACGCTCCTTTGGATGATGCAAATGTTGGAAAGTTTACAAAGATGATCCAGCAGTTCAGTGAAAATTCGCAGTTCATTATTGTTACACATAATAAGCAAACGATGAGCGCCGTGGACGTTATTTATGGTGTTACTATGCAGGAGCCCGGCGTAAGTAAATTAGTACCTGTGGATTTTAGAGGGTTAACAGATTTGCCGGCGAATGGAAGGAAGGTGGCTACGGTGTAGGTGGTCTTCATCCTATGCATAGCACGTGATTGCGAGGAGGAACGACGAAGCAATCTGCTCTTTATAATTAAGGCTCTTCAAAATAAAATCATCAGATTGCTTCGTACCTCAAAACAATGACGAAGAAAATGCGAGGTCATTCCAGGGAACTTAAGAATCAATCTTTAAATCTGCCTCAAGGTTGCTATTGCTCCTATATGAAGGTTGCGAATCTCCCAATTTCTCAAGCGCATTAATCTTGTCTTGTGCCAATTGATGTTTCAATTGTTCAAGCCCGCCAAATTTAATTTCGCCACGCAGAAAATGTTTTACATACACTCTTAAAGTTTCTCCGTATATGTCTTTGTCAAAATCAAAAATGTTTACCTCAATAGTTCGGTACGTTCCATCTACAGTCGGTCGCATCCCAATGTTCATCATACCTTTTAATATTTCCCGGGCTTTGCTAATGGTTATTTCAACTGTATAGACCCCATCGCTGGGTATCAGTTTTTCTTCTTCTTCAATCAACAGGTTAGCTGTAGGATAGCCTATAGTTCGCCCTCTTTTATTTCCCTCAAACACCTTTCCTTCAAAAAAATATGAGTAGCCTAAAAGTTTATTCGCAGTGTCGATATCACTATTTAATAAAGCTGTACGTACCCTCGTTGAGCTTATGGTGACTTCGTTTAAAATATGTCCGGGTATCTCTTTTACAAAGTAATTATACTTCAAGCCGAATTCTTCTAACAGGTGATAATCACCAGCACGGTCTTTACCAAAGCGATGATCATAACCGATGATAATTGTATGTGGCCGAAACTTTTTAACCAGGAAGTTTTCAATGTACTCACTTGCTGCCTGGTGTGAAAACCGGTCATTAAAAGGGACAACTACTAAGTGATCAATTCCTTTGTCATCCAGCAATTCAATCTTTTCATTCAGGGTGTTTAATATCTTAATCTCATGTTTGCCGGAAGCAATGATCTTACGGGGATGCGGATGAAAGGTTATGATAACAGTTTCCCCACCAACGTGGGATGCTTCTTCTTTAAGTTGTTCAATAATTTGCTGGTGGCCAAGATGCACGCCGTCAAAAGTTCCGATAGTTATAACTGCGTTTTTAAACTCAGGCAAATGCTCCAAATCTCTATGAACCTGTATCATAATGAGGGGCAAAGCTAAGGCAATAACATCAAGCTTCAAGCCGTAGCTACAAGGTGAAATCAATTTGCTTTAGTCTTTACAATCTGTGTAATCCCTATTAATAATCCTCGCAATTCGTGTAATGCATATCCTGTACATTTGTCGCATTCGTAAAAAGCCTATTGCAATGTCTTTATATACTCAACGTGGTGTTTCGGCACAAAAGGAGGAAGTTTATGCAGCCACACGTCATTTAGATCAGGGCCTCTATCCGCATGCCTTCTGTAAAATCTATAAAGATTACTTAGGCAACGATGATAGTTGGGTAAATATTATGCATGCGGATGGCGCCGGAACAAAAAGTATTCTTGCTTATCTGTATTGGAAGGAAACCGGAGATATAAGTGTATGGAAAGGTATTGCACAGGATTCCGTTGTTATGAATATTGATGACCTGCTTTGTGCAGGTGTTTACGATAGCCTGATTTTCTCCTCAACTATTGATAGAAATAAAACACACATACCTGGCGAAGTGCTTGAAGTAATAATCAACGGAACACAGGAAATATTCAATTGGCTAAAAGGCTTTGGTGTAAATATTCACTACCTCGGAGGTGAAACTGCAGATGTTGGCGATGTGGTAAGAACGATTGCAGTAAACGGAACGATGACTGCAAGATGGCCAAAAGATAAATTAATAACGAACGATAATATTAAGCCGGGTGACGTTATTGTAGGGTTGGCAAGCTTTGGACAAGCCTCGTACGAAACGGAATATAACAGTGGCATTGGAAGTAATGGACTAACAAGTGCAAGGCACGACGTATTAAATAAATGGTATGCTGAAAACTTTCCAAATACCTACGAACCTGCACTACAGGATGAGGTGGTTTATATTGGTAAACACAGGTTAGCAGATGAAGTACAGGTAAACGGAAAGGCAATAAATATTGGCAAACTTATACTTAGCCCTACAAGAACTTATGCACCTGTGGTAAAACAGTTATTAGAGCAACAGTTTGAAGCAATTCATGGATTGGTGCATTGCAGTGGCGGCGGACAAACAAAGTGCATGAAATACTTACCCTCAGCAATGAGGGTTGTAAAAGACAATTTGTTTGAACCGCCATTAATATTTGACATTATACAGAAAGCATCAAATTCAAGTTTTAAAGAGATGTATCAGGTATTTAATATGGGGCATCGTTTAGAAATTTTTACTACAAAAGAAAGTGCTGCTGATGTTATTGCTGTAGCAAAGAAATTTGGAATTGAAGCAAAAGTTGTTGGAAGAGTTGAGCAGGCCAACTTCAGTGAATTATTTTTACAGGGAAGCTTTGGAGAGATCAGGTACTAAAACATTCTTTTTGAAGCTAAAAATCTAAAAGGTATTTTGAACCATTGGCAGTTTAATTAATACTTTCAGATAGTTTAGATGTGTTGCTAAAGTTATTCCATCTCTATACAGACATTCTACGCCTGTTCACGAAAACTAATTTTATGCTGATTTAAAAACTCTTTTATTTTATCGACGTGAATACAATGTCCAACATGAATAAAAGGTTGATTAGTTACTTTAATTTTTTTCCCATCGCTGGTTATTTCTTTATTTTTCATGTCGAATCCTAAGTGAAGGTGATTTGTTGCGTATTGCATTCCATAAATCAAACCGTTTATGTCAAACAATGGCCCGCCGCTTTGTCCCTTAAGTCCCGGAGTGCTCATTTCAATACCAAAAATCTGTTGGCCATCTCCTAATTGTCTTGTAATGATCCCGTCTATGGGGAAAGCGGGAGTACCGACAGCGCCTGTCGCTATGTATTCTATATTATCCTTTGTTGGATCGTAATGAAAGTTGTTGAATTCAGGAAAGGGGAAGCCATACCTGCATAAGTATTTCCCCTGTTTCACATCGTCTGAATTTTTAACGAAAGTAGCGTGCGAACTGTATAAGATTTTTGAAAAGCCGTTAAACCTTAAAATAGCTAAGTCAAGAGTAGGGTGTGTGATGCAATCAATGGTTGTTATTGCATCAAAGGAATTCATTACTGTGTTCTTGATTTGAATGATAGTCTCTTGCTTTATTAATCCATATTTAGCTTCAAGCGCTGCGAGTTGCTTTTTGTATTTGCCATCTATTTTTGTTCCGAACGAATCCCTTTCTTTTTTTATTAAACCGTATCTATCGTTGATAGTGTTGGTATTGATTATATTTCCTGCAATGTGCCTGCAGGTAACTGCTATTCCGTGATCGTTAACAAAGAAGAATGTGCCTGTACCCGGAGTTGCAAAGTCATTACCATAATACCTGAAAATTGTATGAATAGGTCTTGTGAATTTTTGTATTTCTTCTATTGCTTTTATAAACATCTTAGAGTTTTATCTTGTTAGCAGATTCTGATCTTGCTTGTGTTCGTGCTGTTTATAGTATCGTTGTGCCGCTGGTTAAATGTACTAACTTCTCAAATGCTTTTTCCGTTTACGAGATGGGAACTCCATCGAAATCATCCTGGAACATAAATATTAGTGTGAAGTATAGGCTTCAATGTTCCAATAGATTTTTATGTCTATCTGCAATCTGACTAATTTGCATTTACATAAACAATCTTTCATGCTAGCAGGAATCATCAGGATAACCTTAACAGTTTTAGCTGTATTAAAAAATATTTTTTCTGGTAAATCTCCATGGATTCCTAAGCTATAGTTGCATTTGTTTAAGGAGGCAAAGTAGTGTTCCTTTTAAAGTCTTAAATTATAACAACGCATTATAACTATTATATGACCTATTCAATTCAACTAATCATTAATACTTCTAACGAGAGATTGAGGGAAGAATTGATCGGCAGGCTATCATTATTTGAATTTGATGGATTTGAAGAAAAAGATGAACAGCTTCTATGTTTTTATACTGAAGGTAAAATAGACGAAGTAGAACTAAATAAATTAATGCAGCAATACGGTTTAAGTTATTCAAGAGCTGTTATTTCTCCTCAAAATTGGAATGCTGTTTGGGAAAGTAGTTTTGCTCCCGTAGTTGTTAATGACTTCTGTTGCGTAAGAGCAGACTTTCACAAGCCAATAGTTAAAACAAAATACGAGATCATTATAACTCCTAAAATGAGTTTTGGCACGGGTCATCATGCAACTACTTATTTAATGTTGGAGCAAATGTCAAAAATGGACTTTAAAGGAAAGTCAGTTGCGGACTTTGGAACCGGGACGGGTATATTAGCGATTATGGCGGAAAAGTTAGGAAGTCGCTACATCTATGCGATTGATAATGACGAGTGGAGCATTGAAAATGCAAAAGAAAATGTTGAAAGAAATGGCTGTAAGGTCGTCACAATTGAGAGTAAAGGCTCTTTTAATGGCGACGAAAAGTATGATATTATTCTCGCTAACATTAATAAGAATGTTATTATTGAAACTTTGGATGGCTTAGTTTTTGGATTAAATAAAGGGGGAAGAATTTTGTTAAGCGGATTGCTTAAAAAGGATGAACAAGATATGTTATCACTTTTCAAACAACTTAATCTAATACATATTACAACCGTTGACAAAGACGAGTGGATAAGTATTCTTGCTGTAGCTAATTTAACTTAAAGCAACTTTGATTCTAAATCACTATCCCTAATTTCGCCTCCTGACTTAAATGCCATGTAGATGAACGAGTTCTTGCTAATTTTATTTGCCTATATTATCGGCTCTATACCAACTTCAGTTTGGGTAAGCAGGCGTTTCTTTGGCGTGGACATTCGTGATTATGGAAGTGGCAATGCAGGTGCAACTAATACATATCGTGTTTTAGGTTCGAAATGGGGAACGATAGTAATGATTTGTGATATTTTAAAAGGAGTCTTAGCTACATCTCTTTACATACTTATACCTTATTATATGGAGGACGAATGGGATAGAACTAACTTTATGGTTGGTTTGGGTCTCGCTGCTGTGCTGGGTCATATCTTCCCCATCTTCGCCGACTTTAAAGGAGGTAAAGGAGTAGCTACGTTATTCGGTATGGTGGTAGCAATTCAACCAAACGTTGCTGTGTGTTGTGTGGCCGTCTTTTTACTTGTACTATATCTCACAAGATTTGTTTCTTTAAGTTCCATTCTTGCAAGCATCGCATTCGCTGTATTTATACTTTTTATATTTAACGAAAAGGAAACGTTGTATAGATTTTTTGCAGTAGCAGTTGCTTTGATGGTTATTCTCACGCATCAAAAAAATATAAATCGCCTGCTTAAAGGAACTGAAAGCAAAGTGCCGATTCTAAAATATCGCGACCGGAGAAAACTCAGGAAAAAGAATGACAACTGATTAATCTTCCCGGCTTTCACTTTTTCAGAACCTTTCCTATTAGTTGTTTATCAAGACTTTAATGTCCGATCGATCGATTGGTATTATTATTGTTTAGCTGTAGGAAAATTGCACTATGAAAAATAAACTTTCCCTTTTTAGTATCTCGGTAATGATGCTTGTTATTGCCTGTACTCAAAATCCTATAACAGGTCGTAATCAATTATCACTTGTGCCTGAAAGCCAGATGCAGCAAATGGCGGTATCGCAATACAGACAATTTTTAACTGAAAATAAAGTAGTATCCTCAACTCAAAGTAAAGATGCGGAAATGGTAAAAAGAGTTGGAAGCCGCATTGCAAGCGCTGTAACAAATTATTACAGAGGAAAGGGCCTTGCCCAGGAATTAGAAGGTTACCAATGGGAATATAATCTCGTGCAAAGTAACGATGTGAATGCATGGTGTATGCCTGGTGGTAAAATAGTAGTTTATACAGGTATACTTCCCGTGGCACAAAATGAAGCTGCTTTGGCTGTTGTTGTGGGACATGAAGTTGCGCATGCAATAGCCAAACATGGGCAGGAAAGAATGAGCCAGGGGTTAGTTCAGCAATTTGGCGGTGTAGCTTTGCAGGTTGCCTTATCAAGCAAACCAGCTGAAACTCAGAACCTGTTTATGCAGGCTTATGGATTAGGCAGCACGGTGGGTGGCATTTTACCACATGGCCGTAAACAGGAGTTAGAAGCTGACAAATTAGGTTTAATTTATACAGCTCTCGCTGGTTACAATCCCCGGGAAGCAGTTCCTTTATGGCAGAGAATGGAGAAATTAGGTAACGGGCAAAAACCACCTGAGTTTTTAAGCACTCACCCTGCAGAACAAACACGGATAAGACAATTACAGCAGTTAATGCCTGAAGCGCTTAAATATTATAAGCCGATAGGATCGTAGCAATTAGTTTAAATAATCATAGTAACAGAAAGTCTGTCAATGTTTAAAATTGACAGACTTTTCTTTTTTCTACCACTACAATCATATAACTTTGCACAATTATTTTCGGTAAACCTTAATTTTTCGAGGCATGTCGCAGCAAAGTTTGTTTGAAAAACTACAGATTACTAACGAAAAAAATTTTCTTATCCAGGGTCTTCCTTCTTCCATTGAGAAACAATTTATAAAACTCTCTTACTCAAAAAACGTAACACCACTTCTTAAAATAAAGAGAATTGATTTTGCGCTTGTTTTTGCAGTAAGTTGTAATCAGTTAAACGGGATCTTAAAGGATGTACTTCCTTCGTTACATCCCGATGGAAAACTATGGGTAGCTTTTCCTAAAACTACCAGTAAAATAGTAAGCGATTTAAACAGGGACATTAGCTGGAGAGTTCTTACTGAAAAGTATTTTGAGACGGTGTGCGAAGTAACTTTAGATAATGTATGGAGTGCTCTAAAATTTAAAAAATGTGAACAGGTAGCTGCAAAAAGCATTATATCTGAAATTAAAGTTTTTGAGGTAAAGGGCGTGGATTTTGATAAAAAGCTCGTTGTTGCTCCTGCTGAGTTAGAAAGAATTTTTACACGCCATAAAAAGGCAAGGGAATTTTTTCAAAACCTTTCGGTTACAAATCAAAACGAATATGTAACGTGGATTGAAGGTGCTAAAAGGGAAGATACACGCCATCGGAGATTAGAAGCTACTCTTGAGAAGTTATTAGCCGGCAAGAAAAGCCCGTCAGAAAAGTAAGATTAACAAATGAGGTATAATAAGAAATGCACTTTTTAGTGCATTTCTTATTTAAAAAGTTTCTAATTCACTTGTTATTTTATGATAACTGTGCCTAATTGCCCGGTTATTTTTTGCTCTTCCTCCTTGAGAACTTTATGCACTTTTATTAAATCCATCTGCTGCTCAAATGATGTAGCTTTTTCGATATCCCTTTGATTTTCTTCAAACATCTTTTTAATTTTTCGCAACTTGAAATAATTTAAGCTCATTATTACATCGTGTCTGCTGGTGTCCCGATTATTAATATTCAATCCTTCCATCTTCACATCCCAATTAGGACTAAGTTCATGCTGTTGAACATTTAAACCAATAACGAGATTTCGGATTTTATCATCTTCATAATATAATAATGTTTTTGATGAAGGCTGCTCGCCCCGGTAGTATGAATCTTTATAAACTGTAAAAAGCCTGTCAACCTCAGAGTCATCGAAATTAAACTCCTGGATTTCTCCGAAAATATGTTCTGCAATTGTTATTTCATTATCCCAGCGGAGCATGCCATACTCCAATAGAACCCTCAATAAATTTCTTTCATGGATAACATCATTCAATAATAAAAATGAAGAGTCATCCTGTAAATTTTGGTCCTGCGGCCAATCCTGTTTTTCGAAGTCTACAAATGGTTGTTTTTTTTCTTCCTTAGCAACTTTTTCTCTTTTAAACTTATTAACAAGATTAGTTAAACCTGCTTCATCAATTTTTAGTATGCCTGAGCATTGCCTTATATAATCCTGTTGCTTTGTAAAATCTTCCGCTTTATTTATTTTACTTAAGGTTTCTGCAATATGATTTACTACTGCCGATCTTTTCACTGTTTCGTTGCCTGCTTCCTGCAACATTACTTCGAGTTGGAAAATAATAAAGTCTTTTTTATTCGACCCCACAAAATCTTCGAAAGCTGTAGCTCCAACTTTATTTACATAGCTATCCGGGTCTTCATTGCCGGGGATGAGCACGAGCTTTACGTTTAATCCTTCTTCAAGGGCCATATCCAATCCGCGCAAGGCTGCTTTTACACCCGCGTTATCACCATCATAAATAATTGTCAGATTGTTAGTCAGCTTTCTTATCAATCTTAATTGATCGATGGTTAAAGATGTTCCTCCGCTTGCTACTACATTTTCAATTCCGGCCTGGTGTAAGCTAACTACATCGGTATAGCCTTCAACCAATAAACATTCGTCGTTTTTATTGATGGCCTGCCGTGCAAAATAAGTTCCATATAGAATCTTACTTTTAGAATAAATCTCGTTCTCGGGAGTGTTTATATATTTGGGAGCTCTGTCATTCGATTTAATAAGCCTTGCCCCAAAGCCTATAATTTTTCCTGTTTGATTATGAACCGGAAAAATTATTCGTCCCCGGTAATTATCGTAATAAGACTGGTTTCGTTGAACTATTAATCCGGCCTTTTCTGCATACTCAATATTAAATTGATTGGATATAATTGTGCGGTGCAAGTCACCTCTTTCTTCCAGGTTATATCCTAACTCAAATTTTCGAATAATGTCTTCCCTAAAACCACGATGCTTTAAATAAGTAAGCGCTGCAGATCTTCCTTCTTCAGTCTCAAACAAATTATGAGTAAAGTGCTTTTGAGCGAAGCTGTTTATAATAAACAAACTTTCTGCTACCTGTTGTTGTTGCTTTATCTCAGGGCTTACCTCAGTTTCTTCTAACTCAATATTATAACGTGCAGCAAGAAACTTTAGCGCTTCAACATAACTGTATTTTTCATGCTCCATTAAGAAGCCAATCGCATTGCCACTTTTGCCGCAACCAAAGCATTTAAAAATTTCTTTTGATGGCGAAACTGTAAAGGAGGGCGTCTTCTCATTATGAAAGGGGCAGTTGCCTAAATAGTTTGCTCCGCGCTTTTTTAATTTTACAAATTCACCAACGATTTCTATAATATCAATTCTGTTGGTTATTTGTTGGATGGTTTCCTGCGATATCATTTTTTCCTCCTTGTCTGCAACGATTTCTATTATCAATAAATCATCCTTTAATAATAGTAAAGATGAATTCAATTAAACGCTATTAAAGTACTTCTATAATGGCATAATATTTTTAAAGATATAGTTAGTAAAAGCCATTAGTATTAGATTGTTGTATTTTTTTAGGGGTTTTTCATGTTAGGTTAAACACAGCCTTCCGGTTCTTTTCGGGAGGCTTTTGTTTTAAAAGAATGTAATAATCATTGTAGAAATTTTTCCTCTTTTAAAATTACTTTTATAAAATTTCTGTAACTTTTATTAATATTTATTGATTTGTTCACTTTTATTTTGTTATACTTCTAACTAATTAAACAGGTCCTTAAGGCTTTACATTTGCATTAAATCCTAATCCAATCATTAATCCTATAAACTTTAAGGTGCTTCAACCTCAACATTTTTCAAACGTAGAACTATTTAAGCTACTGCAACACAAAGATGAAAATGCTTTAAGCTATTTGTATGACACCTATGCGTCTTCTTTATTTGGTGCTATTTTAAAACTCGTAAAGAACGATAAATTAGCTACTGAAATATTAAAGAAAGTTTTTCTTAGTATTTGGAATAATAATACAACATGGGATTATACTAAACAAAGTCTTTTCATTTGGATGTACTCTATTACTTATAAGATGGCAAAAGAAGAACTTATAAACCTCGCACTTAACGAACAAACTTTACCTGAATTAATCGCATAATGTACTTTACAAGCATTTTTTATTTATTCCAAAATGTCGTTTCTTAGAATTTGTTGTGGATGATACGTTAATTGTTGCTCCTGATAAACTTCGTATCAGGTAAATAAATAATCAACTGCTAATAGCACTTGGCTCATGTTCAGATGCATGAGCTTTTTTTAGTCAATTTTTTATGTCACTTATAAGGGTTGATTATTTTAACTCTCAGAAAAACGATCTAATTCAACGAAGCTACTTTTTATACTTCTCGCATTTATAGTTATTCATTCAAAAGCTCCCGCTCAAATAACAATTGATTTTATATAATAATGGCCCTGTGTTCTATTTCTCTAAATTCAGATAATCTTTTGATATAGGTTCATAAATAGCCTTTACAGTTTGCCGCTCTGCACTTGCATTTCAACTTTCCATCGTGATGCGTTTCTCCATAGTCACATGTTAGCTCTGTCCCTATTTCTATAAGCTTTAAGGAGTAAAATTCAACACGACTATAGCTAACACGCATATATGTATTAGGCTGGCATGAGTGATTAACATATCTGAGTTCGTTAGGATTAATGCTTGCATCTAATGCTCTGCCATCACCGAATTCTACCATTGCAACACGTTTGGTTTCTGCTGCTCTCTTCCTGGCTTTTCTAAGGCTGACGATCTCTCCGCCAAGGTTCCCTATCTTTTTACGGGCAGGAATATCCTCTAAAGCAAATGCTCCCTTCCCATCTATTTTACTTGGCTTATCTTCTAAAGAGTAGTTAAGGGACATACTATAATAATGATATTACTAAAAATTAAAGGCTTTAGTATTAACCCGCAAGTTCAAGGCCCTGCCATGGACTTTAATCCGCTCAACTTGCCTTTAATTATTTTGCTGCTTGCATAAACCTTTGTTGATGTATCAATCAATATAGCAGTTAGTAAAACAATGATAAAATCACCCGGCGATTTTTCTTAGGACATGTGTTTGCTCAATAAACCTAGACTCATGTTTTTATAATGATATAAATTTTTTTCGTCCTGCTAAATGTACTATAACCCATCCTCATAATAACCCTTCTTCAACATTTCTTCATCTCAACAAATTATATCTTTACACCTTTACAATGATGTTAGCGAGGTATAAGATTTTACTAATTTATAGAAACGATTGCAATTATGAACAGGAGAGAAGTATATATAATGTCGGCGGTGCGTACACCTATTGGTAGTTTTGGAGGATCGCTTAAGGAGGTGCCCGCAACTAAACTTGGCGCCATTGCCATTAATGGTGCAGTTGCTAAAGCAGGTATCAAACCCGAACAGGTTGAGGAACTACTTATGGGTTGCGTAATACAGGCGAACCTTGGGCAGGCGCCGGCGCGGCAGGCATGTAAAATCTCGGGTCTTCCAGATAGTGTGATTTGTACAACTGTAAATAAAGTATGTGCAAGTGGCATGAAAGCAGTATCGCAGGGTGCTGCTACCATTGCACTTGGCGAAGGAGATATTATAGTGGCCGGAGGTATGGAAAGCATGAGCAATGTTCCCTTTTATGCAGAGCAGGTACGGTGGGGAAATAAATATGGAAACTCTACTTTAATTGATGGTATAGCTAAAGATGGATTAACGGATGTGTACGATGGACTTGCAATGGGCAATGCTGCCGACATGTGCGCACATGAATGTGGCATTAGTCGCGAAGAGCAGGACGCCTTTGCAGTAGAAAGCTACAAGCGAAGCCAGGCGGCATGGAACGAAGGAAAGTTTACAAATGAAGTAATACCTGTTGAAATTGCACAACGTAAAGGTGAGCCCTTAATTATAAATAGAGATGATGAGCCTTTTAATGTAAAGTTTGATAAGATACCCGAATTGCGTCCGGCATTTAGCAAAGAGGGTACAGTTACAGCAGCAAATGCTTCTACTATGAATGACGGTGCGGCCGCACTTGTTCTGATGAGCAAACAAAAAGCGGACGAACTTGGCTTAAAACCTATTGCAAAAATAATAAGCTATGCCGACGCTGAACAGGAACCTAAATGGTTTACCACTGCACCCGCACTGGCTATACCAAAGGCAGTAAAAAGAGCAGGCTTACAATTGGAAGAAATCGATTTTGTTGAATTAAATGAAGCTTTCTCCGTGGTTGGTATTGAAAATACAAGAAGACTAAAGCTTGATCCCGCTAAAGTCAATGTACATGGCGGTGCCGTTTCTTTGGGTCATCCTTTGGGTTGTAGCGGGGCAAGAATACTGGTTACTTTAATTAATGTTTTAAAACAAAATGATGGTCATTATGGTGTTGCTGGTGTTTGTAACGGCGGAGGTGGTGCAAGTGCAATGGTAATAGAGAACGTCTAAAACTTAAATGAAAGCGCGTTACGTCTTCATTCTAAATCTTATCTCCATCTAATTAAACGGTCGTAATCCACTACGTCTTTTCCAAAAGGATCACTAACCCCACCACTGCGGCAGTAACTTTGATTTGCAGGTTCCATTATGCAGGCAGCATTAGCCTCAATAGCTTTTCTGTAAGTTTCATTAGTATTTGCAAAGCCGCTACAAAATATTTATTCTTTAACTGCTTCGAGTGCATCTGATAGCAGTATTAACATCGCCTTTACTGAAACATAAATTCCTGTTCCTTCTGTTTTTTCCTTCTATCCGTCAAATATTATTAGTCTTCGTTATTATCCTTTTAAGGGTCAAAATAAATTAAACCAACAAAATCTTAAAAGGCAACCTGCCCCCTTTACATCACAGTTTTTGGTAGTATTTTTGTTATATGAGGCAAATGCTTAAAACTATTGCTTTTGCGACTGCCCTGTTATTTTGCTTACAGGGATTGGGGCAAAATAAACCTGTAATACCTTTACTGCGTAAAGTATTTCATGATAACGTTGATAAAGCCCAAAAAGCAATAGACAGACTTGATAAAAAAGAAGACCGGTCTTTAACAGCCGGCGGAAATGAGGAAGTAAACCTGCAGGTTTCCTATACTTTGTTTAATAAGATTGATGACTTCCAGACTGAAATTGAAGCTGACAGCTCTCTTGCCGGTAATGATAAAGTAAAATTTCTTAGGGGTTTACACGAAGCATTGGTTTCTTTTGAACAATCATACAAAAGGAAAGAGACTAAATCTTTTCAACTTCCTGATTTGCTAAATGCTTATCAAACTGCTATGGAGCTTGAAAGGAAAGGCTCTTCAATATTACCTGTTACCCAAGAGAACGACCTCGAAATTGGGTTGATATTGGTCAAATGCTTTCCCTTCCTGAAAAATCCAGGTGTAAAAGAAAGTAAAGATTTGCTGGTATTGAAGGCGTGCGAAAAAAATCCGGCCCGCATAATGCCTCTGTTAAAAGATAATCCCAACATTTCTTTTGCTGACAGCCTTATTAAAATAGTTGCCCGTACACAACAGGAGGATATCTACACTTATGCACAGTCTGGTAACTCTCCTCTTGGCCGGCGGATTCAAAGAATAGACGACCCTCTTGTTAAAACAATTAGCAAGCTTGCTAACATGCTTACAGGAAGATTATATTTTCCTTTTCTCGACAATCTTTCTTCCGGTAAAATAACTATGGAAGAGATTAACAAGAGCATGGAAGATGAATATAAGTATTTCCGCCTTTTAGTTAATACCCAAATTGACTATGCTGAACGTTTGCGCCGAAGAGATACACCAATGGTGATGGATGTTTTAACCAACATGTTACGCAAAAAGGCGGTAGATGATTTTATTAACGTAATCAATGGCTTGCACGATGTTGCTGACGATAAGATAAGGATGAAAAAAGTAGAACCGCTTAATGCAAAAGAACTTTACTATTTGTGTGTAATGGGCGAAACTGATATGTACACCAGCAGTTATCTTAAAGTATACGAGCGCATTTTTCCACGCATGAAAAACCCTAACAGCGATTCTTTATTAATGAGCGTAAACTTCGATCATTTTAGGAAGTTCATTAAGATGGCTGCTAATTTTAATACGCTGAACGACTTTTTAAAACGAATGGATAAAGGAAATGCCGAAATATTAATGAAGGCATTTGCAGGTGGATTGGAGCGTACAAACAGTCTGGAAGATGCAGTTGACGTGGCAGATAGCTATGCCAGTATATTGGACCAGAACTTAAGAAAACTGATTTTAGATGAAGTTCAAACGAATGTTGCACAGCTTTCAAAGGGTAAGAATAAGAGGGGCGAAACCATCTACGATTTGCTTAATACCATTTTTCTAAGCATGGATACTGCAGGCAGTGTTGACCTTTCAGCCAAATTTGGAATACCTACGATATATAACTTAAATAATAGCTCTTTAAAAGATAGCGCAGGAAGAATTATTGTTCAGCAGTTCTTCTATGGCGATAAGGATGGAATAAAGCAATTCAACAGCTTTATAGGGGCATACACTAATCCAAATTGGAAAATTGTAAGAAAACCAGAGTGGGTAGAGGTAAGCTCAACAAAAGGGACACCAGAAATAATTTATTCGAACAAGCCTTTAGACGAAACGAAGGATTTGGACGCAGAGGCACAGGCAAACTTGAGCGAATACTTAGAAACAAAGGGTATTGACCCAACCATAGTAATACATCGTGGACATAGTTATTACGTTAAATCAACAATTGATCAACTGGTTCCATCTGCTAAATTAGTATTATTAGGAAGCTGCGGTGGTTATCATAACCTTCACGATGTATTAGAGATATCGCCCTATGCACATATTATAGCAAGCAAGCAGGTGGGGAGCGGAACTATTAATCAGCCAATGATTGTATCAATAACAGAAACATTAAGGCAGGGGAAAAATTTAAACTGGCCTGAACTCTGGAAGAGCTTTGGAAAGCAATTTAAAGGAAATGAGATGTTTGATGATTACATTCCGCCACATAGAAATTTGGGAGCTATTTTTATAATGGCTTACAATAAGCTAATGGATGAAACAACAGGATAGAGAATATTTTTATTATAAGTACAGAGAGTTGCAATTGCAGCTCTCTTTTATTTTTAAGGAGTTAGTGGTTAATAATACTTTTGCAACTTATGACGGAGGCTGTTAAAAAGAAGGCATTTAATTTCATTTTATTAAACAGGGTTTTTCAATTTGTAAAACCGTACAATAAGTACCTTATAATAAGCGTTGTTTTGTCAATTGTATTGGCTGTATTTGCACCTGTTCGTCCTTATTTAATAAATCTTACCGTTGATGTTGCTACCGGCAAACCTGTTCACATGCCTGGTTGGCTTAACTACGCGTTATTAAAAACAGACGTTTCTGATGCTACCAGGTTCATAATTGCCGTTACTATTTTCCAGGTAGTCTTTCTGTGTATAGAAACAGCTTTCCGGTTTATTTTCTCTTTCATAACCTCGTGGTTAGGGCAAAGTGTGGTAAAAGATATGCGGGTTACTGTTTATAAGAAAGTGATGAGTTTAAATCTTTCGCAGTTCGATAAAACGCCTATTGGTACACTCACAACACGAACTATCAACGATATAGAAAGTATCAACGATATTTTTTCAGATGGCTTAATTCCCATTATTTCCGACCTGCTTTCCATCATCTTCACATTAGCAATTATGTTTTATATGGATTGGAAGCTAACGCTTATAAGTCTTATTCCTTTTCCGGTTTTAATTATTGCTACTTATTATTTTAAGGAAAGTGTGAACCGTTCTTTTATGCGGGTGCGAAATGCAGTGTCAGCTTTAAATGCCTTTGTTCAGGAACATATAACAGGAATGCAGATAGTGCAGGCTTTTGCTGCAGAAGAAAGGGAGTTTAACAAGTTTAAGAAGATTAATAAAGACCATCGCAATGCGAATATTCATGCAATTTTTGCTTATTCCGTTTTTTTCCCCGTGGTGGAAGTGGTGCTTGCCGTAAGTATGGGCTTACTTGTATGGTGGATAGCAGATAACCGCTTGGATGCAGGTTTACTAATCGCTTTTATTTTGTATCTAAACCAGATATTTCGCCCACTGAGGGTTATTGCCGATAAGTTTAATGTTATACAA
Organism: Chitinophagales bacterium 62-2; assembly: GCA_002050375.1. Taxonomy (GTDB): domain Bacteria; phylum Bacteroidota; class Bacteroidia; order Chitinophagales; family Chitinophagaceae; genus Segetibacter. The sequence continues at coordinate 11,317 of MWYU01000704.1, read as the reverse complement.
ATGGGAATGATTTCGAGCGAAAGGGTTTTTAAGGTATTGGATAACTCTGATGTTATAACAACTGAAGGAACGTATGCCCCGCAAACCATCCGGGGAAAAGTAGAATTTAAGAACGTATCATTTGCATATATAGATGAACAGTATGTTTTAAAGAATATTTCGTTTGAAGCAGAGCCCGGGCAAACTGTCGCGCTTGTCGGTCATACAGGCAGCGGTAAAACTTCTATTATCAGCATTTTAAACCGGTTGTATCACATACAAAAGGGAGAAATAGAAATAGATGATGTTAAGATAGAAGATTATAAACTCGATGCCTTAAGAAGCAGGATTGGAGTAGTGTTGCAGGATGTATTCCTTTTTTCAGGAACTGTATTTGATAATATAACACTTCGCAATCCATCTATAAAAAAAGAGCAGGTGGTCGAGGCTGCAAAAATGATAGGTGTGCATAATTTTATTATGAGTCTGCCTGGTAACTATGATTATAATGTAATGGAAAGAGGCAGTACGCTTAGCCTTGGACAGCGGCAACTGTTGAGCTTTATAAGGGCTCTTTTATATAATCCTTCTATTCTTATCCTCGATGAAGCCACATCTTCCATTGATACTGAAAGTGAAGCTTTGATTCAACATGCTATAGATACGGTTATTGCTGGTCGTACGTCAATCGTTATTGCTCACCGGCTGTCCACTATTCGTAAGGCAGATAAAATTATTGTTTTAGATAAGGGTGAAATCAAAGAAATGGGAACACATGCAGAACTATTGGCAAAGGGAGGTTTTTATGCTAAATTGCATAACATGCAGTTCGAAAAACAGAAAGCTGTAATAGCGTAACATCATGAAAGCAAATAAACCTCGAATACAATTTTTTTCGACCCACGAAGAACAGCAAGCACAACGAATAAAAGAGTTAAAGATTTGACATGTTGATTGATTTGATTTATTTACAAGCTTTGATTAAAGGCAAAAAAGATTTTTCCAATCCTGACCGGTACACTGTAAAATCATTTCTCTTATTAAAGAGTGTGTGGTTTAATTTTGTAAACATATAGTTTCAGAAACAGAAAGCTGCTATAACGTGATGACTTCAGAGAAAAAAAACATATTACAAGAGCCACTGCCCAATTATGAAAAGGCAGAAATGGATTTGTTGCGGGATGCATTAAAGCGGTCATATAAGGAAAGGTTTCTCATGGCCACTACTTTGTATAAGGTTCAGCTAACATTAAACAAGGCAAAAATTACACGCCCACCTTATACGTTAACAAAATAATTTAGATGGATATTTTTGATGAAGAGATAATAAAGTTCTATAAGGCGCTTAATGACAGCAATGTTAAGTATATTATGGTAGGTGGTTATGCAACAAATCTAAACGGGTATCAACGATATACAGGAGACATGGATTTATGGATAGAAGATACCATTGAAAACCGTAGAAACTTAAGAACAGCTTTCAGGAACTGTGAAATGGGGGATTACACTATGTTGGAGACAATGCAGATCATTCCTGGTTGGACTAATTTCAATCTAAATAATGGCCTCAAGTTAGATTTAATGCTTGACGTGAAGGGGCTGGAAGGTTTCACTTTTGATGAATGTCATATGCAAGCTAATAAAGCAGATATTGATGCCGTTACCGTTCCTTTTTTGCATATAAATCATTTAATTGAATCAAAAAAAGCAGCCAACCGTCCAAAAGATCAAATAGACGTTATCTATCTCGAAAAGATCAAACAACTGCTCGAACAGCAGAACAGCCCCTGATATTTTTCTCCACTTTTCATTCTTCAATTTCTATTATTCCGTTGTCAACACTTATCTTTGCGCAAAATTCAGAAAGGGTATGCTGGCAAAGAGAATGAAGTCGTTACTGGTAGGTGTTTTTAGCCTTGGCTTGATATTAATCTGTAATATATCTTTTTCTCAGCCTCAAAGCCATAACGGCCCTGCAGTTACTGAACATGGCACAACCGTAGAAAAAGAAGAAAAGATTGATGCAGCCAAAGTTATTATGGAACACATTATGGATAGCCATGAGTTTCATTTTGCTGAAATTGGCGGACATCCTGTTTCTATTTCTCTTCCTGTTATTTTATATTCTCCTCAACGTGGTTTCAATGTTTTTTCTTCTTCAAAATTTCAACATGGTCATGCTGCGTATCGTGGTTATAAATTGAAGGAAAACAAGGTTGTACCGGTAAACGAAAATGGGTCTGTTGATGAAACTGTAAAGGTACTTGACCTGTCCTTAACGCGCAATGTTGTTCAAATGTTTATTGCCTTGGCATTGCTATTGGTAATCATGCTTTCAGTAGCTGCAAAATATCGTAAAAGCGGACCACAAAAAGCGCCATCCGGTTTACAAAACGCAATAGAACCGGTAATTACATTTGTTAGAGATGAAGTTGGTAAGCCCAATCTTGGACATAAGTACGAAAAGTACATGCCTTATCTTTTAACTGTATTCTTTTTTATACTTATTAATAACTTGTTAGGGTTAATACCGGGTTCAGCAAATGTTACGGGTAATATTTCGTTTACGCTTGTACTTGCCGCAATCTCTATGCTTGTTATTCTTTTTAGTACTAACAGTCATTTTTGGGGACATATCTTCTGGCCTCCCGGCGTTCCTTTTATTATTAAATTAATTCTTGTACCTGTTGAGTTTGCCGGTGTATTCATCAAGCCATTGGCTTTAATGATACGTCTCTTTGCAAATATGGTTGCGGGTCACATTGTTATTATCTGTTTCATTTCCCTCATCTTTATTTTTGGGGCAATGAATAAAGTTGCCGGTATTGGTTTCTCACCTGTTTCTATAGTGTTCACTGTTTTTATTTACCTGATCGAAATATTGGTTGCCTTTATACAAGCTTTCATTTTCACTAACCTTACTGCTGTATTTGTGGGACAGGCTTTTGAAACAGGCCACGGTAATCATGCCGAAAATGATCCTCACCCTACGCATAAGGGCGAGGAAAAAGAATTTGCTCTATAACTCTTTTTATCATAACAAAAACAAACAGTATGTCATTAATGACCATTTTACTACAAGCTGCTACTGACCAGGCTGCAAACTTCTCAATGTCTCACGCGGGTGGAGCTATTGGTGCAGGTTTAGCTGCCATTGGTGCAGGTATCGGTATCGGGCAGATTGGTAGAGGTGCAGTTGAAAGCATTGCACGTCAGCCGGAAGCGATTAACGACATCCGGGCTAACATGATCCTGACTGCTGCGTTCGTAGAGGGTGTTGCCTTGTTCGCAGTAATCGCCGGTATTCTGGCTGTATTGAAATAACCTTCACCTTGCCTTTCCCTGCAATGGAAAGGAGGAAGAATTAGGAGTTTTAATACATCCATAAATGATTACTGCATCTTAAGTACAGGACGGCGGATGCAGTAATTTAATACCCTAAATTGATAAAGGGGTAAAAAAAAATTCTAGTACATAAATGCTCCTTAGGGAGTTGGAGGGTCTTTAATATGGAACTGTTATTACCTGGTGCAGGTTTGGTTTTTTGGACATTAATTGCTTTTATTCTTGTCTTCATCATTCTTGGAAAGTTTGCATGGAAACCTATTTTAGCTTCTCTAAAAGAAAGAGAAGCTTCTATAGCTGATTCATTAGCTACTGCACAAAAAGTGAGGGCTGAAATGGCTGAGTTAAAAAGTGAGAATGAGATATTATTAGGGCAGGCACGTGAAGAAAGAGCAAGGATGATGAAAGAAGCAAAAGATACCAGCGACAAGATGATTAGTGATGCTAAAGACAAAGCAAAAAGAGAATTTGACCGCATTGTAGCTGAAGCTCAGTCCGCCATTAACCAGCAAAAGAATGCGGCGCTTATTGATGTTAAAAATCAAATGGGTAAACTTGTGATTGAAGTATCTGAAAAAGTTCTACGGAGAGAATTATCTCAAAAACAGCAGCAGGAAGAATACATAAAAGATTTGGCGGAAGCTGTAAAGCTTAATTAAGTAATTTGAAAATTTGAAGATTGGAATATCTCATTTTTTCATTTTCAAATTCTCAAATTGATAATTTTCAAATTGTTTCGATGGAAAATCCACGTTTAGCAGGTAGGTATGCCAAGAGTTTAATCGACTTATCGGTTGAAAGAAATCAATTAGAGGAAGTATATAATGACATGATATACCTGGACGGTGTTTGCAAAAGCAGTAAGGAATTTGTGAACTTCCTAAAAAGTCCTGTTGTTCCTTCTGATAAAAAAAATTCTATCATCACTTCAATAACGCAAGGCAAAGTAAGTGATTTAACCGCTGCTTTTAACAAACTGCTTGTTACTAAAGCCAGGGAAGAAAGTTTGCCTGAAATTGTAATAGCTTTTATTAATCAGTACAACCATATTAAAGGAATACATAAGGTTAAACTAACAACTGCCATTGGTGTAAGTGATGATGTAAAAAATGCAATAATTAAAAAGATTAAGACCGAAACATCTATACAAAACATTGAGCTAGAGACTAAAATCAATGAAAAATTAATAGGAGGATTTGTATTAGAATTCAATAACAATCTTGTTGATGCTAGTATTGTACGTGATTTAAGAGATGTGAAAGCACAATTTAATAAGAACATATTCGTTCAGCAGATAAGATAGGTGAAGCCCAAGCCCTATCGGGGAAGATGAGACGGTTTGAAAGTTTATAACAAAATTGAGGCAAAATAAATTTTTTAAATAATAATTCTAACCTTCTATGGTTAGGTACTTTTTCTAACACTCCCTTCCCCCTTTAGGGTTGGGGCAAATTTAATATAATGGTTGAAATTAAGCCAGATGAAATATCGGCGATACTACGGCAGCAGTTAGGCAACTTCAATGCATCGGCTGATCTTGAAGAAGTGGGAACTGTATTGCAGGTAGGTGATGGTATTGCCCGCATTTACGGTTTGAATAACGTTCGTAGTGGTGAGCTTGTTGAATTTGAAAATGGAGTAAAGGCGATCGCACTTAACCTTGAAGAAGACAATGTGGGTGTAGTGTTAATGGGAGACCAGGATGAAGTTAAAGAGGGATCAACTGTACGTAGGACAGGAAAAATTGCTTCTATCAGAGTTGGCGATGGTTTGGCAGGACGTGTTATTAATATGTTAGGCGAACCCATTGATGGTAAAGGCCCCATTGCAGGCGAGTTATATGAAATGCCTTTGGAGCGAAAAGCGCCGGGGGTGATTTTTAGAGAGCCTGTAAAAGAGCCGTTGCAAACAGGTATCAAGGCTATCGATGCGATGATCCCGATTGGCCGTGGACAGCGTGAACTGGTAATTGGCGACCGTCAAACAGGTAAGTCAGCAATATGTGTTGATACCATCATTAATCAAAAAGAATTTTACGATGCAGGTAAACCTGTTTATTGTATTTATGTTGCTATTGGCCAAAAGGCAAGTACCATAGCAGGTGTAATGAAAATACTGGAAGAAAATGGTGCAATGGCTTACACAACTATCGTTGCTGCCTCTGCTTCCGACCCGGCACCACAACAATTCTATGCTCCTTTTGCAGGGGCCGCACTTGGGGAGTTCTTCAGGGATACCGGTCGCCCTGCTTTAATCATTTATGATGATCTCTCGAAGCAGGCTGTAGCTTACCGCGAAGTGTCGTTATTGTTGAGAAGACCTCCTGGCCGTGAAGCTTACCCCGGTGATGTATTTTATTTACATAGCCGTCTATTGGAAAGAGCTGCAAAAGTTATCTCTAAAGATGAGATTGCCGCGAAGATGAATGATCTACCGGAAAGCATCCGTCATTTAGTTAAAGGTGGAGGTTCTCTAACTGCCTTGCCAATTATCGAAACACAAGCTGGTGACGTTTCGGCTTACATTCCCACAAATGTAATTTCAATTACTGACGGCCAAATATTTTTGGAAGGTAATTTGTTCAACGCAGGTATACGTCCGGCTATTAACGTAGGTATATCAGTTAGTCGCGTGGGTGGTAATGCCCAAATCAAATCAATGAAGAAAGTTGCCGGAACATTAAAGCTTGACCAGGCGCTTTACCGCGAGATGGAAGCCTTCTCTAAATTCGGGGGAGATCTTGACCCGGCAACGAAAGCCGTTCTTGATAAGGGAGCTCGTAATGTGGAAATATTAAAGCAGCTTCAATATTCTCCCATGAGTGTTGAGAAACAGGTTGCCATCATTTATCTTGGTACACAAGGTTTTCTTACACAAGTTCCGGTAAGAAGAGTAAAGGAATTTGAGGCGCATTTCTTAACTGAGCTCGAAAACAGGCATCCTGATTTATTGGCACAATTTAAAAAAGGTAATTTACCTGAAGATGGATTAAAGCAAATGGTAGAGTTGGCAAGAGGGATAATGGGTGGATATAAATAATACAGGATAATAATTATTTTGAAATGGCTCCTGTTTTTGGGAGCCATTTTGTTTTGTACCCTTAAATGCAAGACCATAGCTAATGAAGAAAGATTGAGATGGTAGTAATTTCTTAATTAGTGGAAGAGAAAGAAATAATTTAAAGAATAGTTTTGTTTACAATATAAACTAATTTATGTTTGTGTTTTATAACCATAACTGATGAAAAAAATATTCCTCCTGTTCGTCGCTTTTCTAACACTCAATTTTCTGCCTGCACAGGTTAAAATTCAGGGACAAATAAAAGATAATAGGAACCACCCACTTCATGGGGTAAGTATTAGCTTGAAGGATTCGTATGATGGAGCTACAACAGATTCAACCGGTTCCTTTTCTTTTCGCACAACAGAAACAGGTGAACATATTCTAATTGCTACCAGCATAGGCTATAACACTATTGAACAAAAAATACTGATCGGTAAAGAACGTGTTACAGTCAACATCTTTCTTAAAGAAAAACTGGATGAACTAAAAGCTGTGATGGTAACTGCAGGTTCATTTGCAGCAGGCGATTCTAAAAGAGCGGCCGTATTAAGTTCTTTGGATGTTGCCACAACCGCAGGTTCTAATGCAGATATTACAGCAGCTTTAAAAACATTACCTGGAACACAGCAGGTAGGTGAGCAGGAAGGCTTATTTGTGCGTGGCGGTGCTGGTTATGAAACTAAACAATTTATTGACGGGGCATTAGTTAACAACCCTTATTTTTCAAGTACACCTGATATTTCAAGTCGTGGGCGTTTCTCTCCGTTTCTGTTTAAAGGAACCGTTTTTACAGCAGGTGGCTATTCAGCTCTATATGGCCAGGCGTTATCTTCAGCGCTGCTGCTCGAGACAATTGATCTTCCTGAAAAGTCGGAAGTTAATGCTTCTATATCTCCTTTGTTTTTGGGTGCCGGAACCCAGCACCAGGCAAAGGATAAAAAGTCTTCATGGGGCATTAATTATAGTTATGTAAATGTGGCTTTATACTTTAATCTTGTAAAACAAACGCCTGATTATTTCAAGATACCCGAATTTCAGAATGGGGATGCGAACTTTCGTTTTAAAACAAAAACCGGCGGCATCGTAAAATATTATACCACTTTTAGTTTCAGCAACCTGGGGTTGAGAAGGCCTGATATTGACAGCTCTTATCTGAAAGATGCTTTCGCATTAAATAATTATAATTGGTACAACAATTTAAGCTGGAGAGAAAATTTAGGTAAGGGGTGGAGGATGAATCTTGTTACCAGTTACAGTACCAATACAGATGATGTCTCTCAACAGATACAGGATCAAAACAACCGGGCTAAGCAATTCGCCAACGGATTGTATTGGATGAGAAATAAAAATTTCGACTTACACCGCCGGCAGGATTTGTCCCAAATAAAAGGAGTTTTTGAAAAAAAACTTATTGGTATTAGCACCATCAGATTCGGAAGTGAGTACTGGTATTCGTATGATAAGAGTGTGATGAAGGACACAGCGCGTAAGCTTATTGATAACTATACTGCTGTATTTGCAGAATCAGATATTTACATTACAAACGGTTTGGCAGCCAAAATAGGTGCACGATTTGAAAACTCTTCACTCATCCATAAAGCAGATATAGCGCCTCGTATTTCCCTTGCTTATAAGACAGGTAAAAATGCTCAGATGTCTGTTGCTTATGGAACTTTTTATCAAAAGCCTGAAAATAATCAACTGTATTATACAACTGCTCTTGGTATGACGAAGGCTACGCATTACATCCTCAATTATCAAAAGATGACTGTTGAAAGAATATTTCGTGTGGAAGGGTATTACAAGAAATATGAAGACTTAATCAAGATGGTTCCTGCTAATTTTTATACTTCCAATTATAATAATAATGGAAGTGGCTATGCAAAAGGGATCGATGTATTTTGGAGAGATAAAAAATCAATTAAGAACTTTGATTACTGGTTAAGTTATTCTTACATAGATACAAAGCGTGACTACCTGAATTACCCTCAACACATGCAACCAAACTTTGTAGCTAACCATACCGCATCAGTTGTAATGAAACGCTTCTATACATCAATAAAGTCAGGCTTCAACTTTACTTATAGTTATGCAACGGGCAGGCCTTATTATAATCTTATGGTCAACAATAATAACAAATACTTTATTGCTGATGAAGGCAAAACAAAGAGTTATAACACCCTCAACTTCAGTGGTGAGTATGTGCCTAGCATTGGTAAAGCACTTGCCAAAGTCTTTATAGTGCTGTTTGCAAGCATGTCGAATGTGTTAGGTGCCAACCAGGTGTATGGCTATAATTATTCGTACAACGGTAAGTATAAAGAAGCAATAACACCACCAGCAAAAAGATTCTACTTTATAGGTTTATTCCTAAGCTGGGGCGTGGACAGAACACAAGATGTCATTAATAATAATCTGTAGTCAGAACCGGAATTTAAGGGATTAGCGGGATTGTCTGAACCGCAATTTATGAGATTTATAGGATTAATAGGAGAAAGGTACTTGAGGTTTTAGGGCTGAAAAAAGGATATGAAAAATTTTAAAATTAACACAAACAATAATTAATAATCTTCCTGCATTAGGGAAACAAATAAAAACAATCATGAAAAAATTACTTGTATCATTAAGCGTATTGCTTCTTGCATATGCATCTTTCGGCCAAAACGATAAGTTTCAGAAAGGCATGGAAAAGACTATGACCATGTTAGATTCGGCAAAAACATCAGAAGATTATACAAGCGTTGCAGCAGCATTCGAACGAATTGGAGATGCCGAAAAAACGCAATGGCTTCCTTACTACTATGCAGCCTTTTGCAATATTATGAAGGGCTTCCAGGACCAGAAAGTGAATAAAGATGAAGTGGCAACCAAAGCTGAAGAACTGATTGCTAAAGCCGAAGCAATTGAGCCTAAGAATTCTGAAATTTTTATTTTAAAAAACATGGCTTCAACACTGCACATGCTGGTTGATCCCCAAACCCGCTGGCAGCAATATGGCGCTAAAGGCAATGAAGCATTGGCTATGGCAAAGCAACTTGACCCCAACAATCCAAGAGCTTACCTTATGGAAGGACAAGGAATATTTGGAATGCCAGTTCAGTTTGGCGGTGGTAAAGACAAAGCAAAGCCTGTCTTCGAGAAATCAGTGTCTTTATTTGAAGCTCAGAAACCCGCTTCATCTCTTGCTCCTCAGTGGGGTAAATCTTCAGCGGAACGTATGCTTGCTCTTTGTAAATAAGCAAAATAAAGAATAGGGAGTTTTAAAAAATTCCATTTAAACAGTGTTTTTTAACAGTGTCACCAATACGATTAACAGAAAGAAATTTATATAATGGAAAAAAATGACAAAGACTTTTCGCCGCAGGAAAGCTTATTGCTTATTCGCTCAATGATTGAAACAACGAGGCATTCTATAAGCGACCATAGCCACTATTATTTGCTTTGGGGATGGGCTGTGATGATTGGGTGTATTGTTCAGTATTTGCTAATGTCGGTATTCAAATACCCACATCATTATTATGCCTGGTTTATAACATTGTTAGCGCTTGTAATTCAAATTTTTTTTATAATAAAAGATAAAAAGAAAGAAAGGGTGAAGACTTTTATTAATGAGGCAAATTCGCAATTATGGATGATTATTGGTTTTTCGTTTATTGCTTTGTTTTTCATCTTTGGTAAAATGGGATGGATGTATTGTTTCCCTATTTACATTTTACTATATGGCATAGGAACATCGGTTTCAGGAAGCCTGATAAAGTTTAAACCTCTTATAATCGGCGGTATTGCAAACATCGCGTTATCAATAATCACTGTTTACTTAAGGTACGACCTTCAAATATTAATGACTGCTTTAGCGATCTTAATCAGTTATATTATTCCCGGCCATTTACTTCACCTTCATTATCGTAAAACCAATCTTCACAATTATGCAACAGAAGGATGAGTTAACAGAGCACGAAAGTTTGCGGATAATTCAGCAGATGATTGATACTGCAAAGCAGGAACAAAAAGATGATGGAAAAGGATGGATCATTTGGGGATGGATGTTGTTTGCAGCCTCTATTTTAACGGTAATAAATATCCGCTTTCATTGGTTTCAAACTTTTTTCTTCTGGAACCTTCTTGGAGTAGCTACGTTAGTAATATTCATTGTTGAGCTTATAAGGGACTTTGCAATAAAGAAAAATGAAAAAGTAAAAACATATACAGGTGCTATTTTTAAAAAGCTGAATATTGGCTTTTTCATTTGCCTTTTCTTTATCATCGTTGCAATGAACGTAGGTGTACATCCTTATAAAGGATTTCCGTTATTAATGAGTCTATATGGATTTTGGATTCTTATTTACGGAGCGATACTTGACTTTAAACCATCTGTTATCGGGGCTTTTATTACGTGGGTTTTAGCTTTTGTGGCTTTATTTCAAAGCAGCTTCGAAGTTGTTATGTTATTACATGCTGCTGCCGCGTTATGCGGTTATATTATTCCCGGCCATATTGCTAATAAAAAATTTAAAGAGCTTACTGCAGGCAAATCCCTTAATAAAAACATTGGTGTTTAAAGAACTCGATCCCATATTACATTCGCAGTTGCGACTGGCAGTTATGAGCTTGCTTATAAGTGTAAAGGAAGCTGAGTTTACCTTCATAAAAGAAAAAACAAATTCGACAGCAGGTAATTTAAGCGTACAGATTCAGAAGTTAAAAGATGTTGGCTATATTGATGTAACGAAGCAATTTAAAGACAACTACCCACTAACAACTTGTAAAATCACTAAGAAAGGTGTTGAAGCATTTGAAGATTACGTAAAGGCGTTGCAGGAATATTTGAATATCGGGAAGTAGTTATCGGGTACTTAGCCATTTAGTCAACAAGTCCATCAGGTCAATGGGTCATTTGGGCTAATAATTTGCTTATTCTTCTTCTGTTAAC
>MWYU01000614.1 GCA_002050375.1 Chitinophagales bacterium 62-2 | reverse complement strand
GAAGAGACAGACATAAGACCATATGATTGCAAATCTGTAAGCCGTACAGGCAGAAATGATAACGGGCACGCAAATGTACCAGGGATGAACAGTGGTAGCAAATAGGTAATAGACTGTAAGAATAAAAAGAGCTTTTGTAAAAAATTTCGTGTTTGAAATTTCATTGCCGCGAAAAGAAATGATTAGAATGATAACAGCACCTGCAGCAGACAGCATAGGCCCCGCAAAGGCAATAATATTATAGCCAGTAACAAGAGCACCAATCCAACGAACGATGTAATACAAACTTGCATTAAATTCAAAATGACTTAAGAATAAATTAATGCTCGCAAGGAAATGAAAGATGGTTGTTTTGTCCACAATAAAAGCAAACAAAGCAATAGTGACAAAGCTGCTAATGATGGAATAAATCAAACCGTGCTTCCAGCCGAGCTTTTTTATAATTAGAGGAATAAACAGGACAGGAATTAATTTAGTAGATATACTCAAGCCAAGGAATATCGCTGATAGATAAATCTTATTCTGCAATAGCAGTAAAAACGCCGATATCATAAAAAATATCATTACTGCATCGAAGTGAACATTCCCAGTTAACTCGGCAACGACCAATGGATTTAAAGCGTATAATAAAGACAAATGCTTTGGCAACTGTAGACGCTTTAAAACCAAAGGCAATAGTAAAACGTTCCTGTTTCTGCAAAAAGAATAAAAGTTTTCATGCAAACTATAGCGCCAAAAATATTGGTGGGAAATACTTTTGCAGTAAGCCAGAAGATACTTTGAAGCACAGGTGGATATATGGTATAATAAGAACGAGAATTTAACTGCTGATACAAACCTTTTGTAATTCCAGGTATAGGAGGTAATTGAATCACTTCGGTTGGCAAGTGGTTATAGGGGTTAATCCGATTTGCCAGTAATCTTCCATCCCATATAAACCTGTAAACGTCATCGGAAAGATTAGGAATTGAAAATAAAATTATTACGCGAAAGAGAATACCGGCAATTACCAGTTGCTTAAAATGAGAAGCAAAACTTTTGTTCAAAAAATAATAACTGATAAATAAAAAGGTAAATAAACCAAAGACCTGCAGAGAATCAGCTCTCCTGGTGTGATAGCACAAAAAGTAATAAGCGGCTCCTGTAATTAATATCAGAAGATAAAGAAGCGTCTCCTTTTTATAAGGCAGCACCTCATTCATAAGGCATTAGTTGCAGGCTGTCCCGGTAAGAACTATCAGTCACCTTATTGTGTTTCCAATAGTCTGACCAAATCGTCTTTTTACGGATAGCTTTTGTTGTCAGCATCTTTTTACTGCTGCCAAAGCCATCCGGGTAGCTTTCCTGCCATCCGAAAATTTCGTACGGAAAACCGGGCTGGAAGTAAATTTTTAAGGTTCGCTGTAGACGTGGATAATAAATGGTGTAAAGTTGCTGGAGTGTATCTTTTGTAAAAAATGTATCCGCTTTTGATAAGGTTAGAACAGCATCTTCTTTTTGCATTTCAAAATGTGATAAACGTTGCCATAACAACCCGGGTATTAAGGCAACTTTACCCTGTGGTAAGTTGGAAGGATTAATGCGAATACGGTTCCAGAGTTCATCTTCAAGTAAAACGGCATCCAGTTTTTTATCCTGCTCGCCCTCCTTTTCGAAATATGAATAAAGCTGCCAGTTATAGTAATTTCCTTTCAACTGCAATTGTGAAAAGGTTTGTCCGCACCATTCCTGCGATGAGCATGTTGCTTTAAGTGTTTTTTTATTGCCATCTGCAGAGACAGGCGTAAAGACCGATAACATCATTGAATAAGGATAAATACCTGTGACAAATTTTTTGGTCATATTCATTTTTAAGACCCGGGCTTTATTACTTGTTTTTTCCGGTTCATCCAACTTCACTAAATCATCAGTAGAAAAATCTTCTGTCACAAAAATTAGTACCGCTTCTCCGTTTCTCATTTCACTATACCTTGCTTGTTGTAAAGTGTAACTTGTAACTTCTGCTTTTCCTGCATACCATTGCTGCCTGAACTGATTAGTAGGAGGTGTTGCAGATTCTTTACATGAAACAAGAACCATCAAAAAGTAAAATGAAGCAAGAACAATTTTTAAAGTCATTTTACATGTATTTAAAAATGGTGGTAATGATCTTATATCCGGCAAGCACAGTGCCTTTTACTGTTCCACTTATTTTTGAAAACCCTATGCGTTTGCGATAATTCACTGGTACTTCAGTAACTTTCATCTTCAATTTAGCTGCTTTTAATTGCATCTCAACTGTCCATCCATAAGTAGTATCCTGCATATCTATCTCAAGCAGCTTATCATACCGGATGGATCTGAAAGGACCAAGATCAGTATAGCGTACACCATATATAATTTTCAATAATCGTGTAGCGAGCCAATTTCCAAAAATTTGCTGAACCGTCATAGACCCACTTTCTTTTTTCCCAAGCGCTCTTGATCCAATCACCATGTCCATTCCGTCATTCATAATTGGCTGCACGAGCAAAGGCATTTCTTCAGGATGGTCGGAGTAATCGGCATCAATAAAAACAACAATGTCGGGTGCTGTTTGTAATTGTTTTATATAATCAATTCCTTTCAGGCATGCATATCCATAACCAGGTCTTTTTTCGCGAAGTACAGTAGCCCCGGCATTCCTCGCATTTATTTCTGTATTGTCGTTTGAATTATTATTTATAACAACCACTTCATTCACTAACCCCGCAGGTATGTCTGCAATTACCTTAGCTATAGAATTTTCTTCGTTAAAAGCAGGAATGATGACACATATTTTAGGTGTGTTATTCATGCTTTCTTCAGTGTTAGTTTTCGTTCTGTAAAAGTGGAGATAAAAACAATTGCAAAGCCGATGAAGCCTATTCCCAATATCGGTATCATCACATACTCCTTAATATGAAGCGATAGCGTAATTCCAAACAAAAAATAGACGGATAACAGACCTTCTAAAATGGTAGTCCAGCTAATCCTTATATGGGTATATTTATTAGAATATAGTCGGTGTTGGGCAGAGGTTGTATTAAATTTTGGTGTTCGGATAAAAGCTGATTTTATACCGCCATACCCCTGTAAAATTCCAATAGCATTGTTTAAAGAAATACCAACAAACAGAGAAACAAAAAGAGGGAAACGAATAATAAATCCAAAAAGTTTTTTACCAAAACTTCCTGCCGTGTTTTTGCTATACGAGATAAAATAATGAATGGCGTAAATAAGAAAGCTAATGGTTATAATATTGGTTGCTTTAAAAAAAGATTGGTATTGCGGATAGTTGGTTCGTACCGCCATTAGTGGAACGGAAAGGATCATGCTAATAATGATACTTACAAAACCAAAACTATAAATAAGATGAAATAAGCCATGCCATTTTACAGAAAAGGGCAGATGTGATGTTAGCACCTTTTTCAAATTTTTTCTTGCAGTTTCTGCGCCACCTTTTGCCCATCTAAATTGTTGTGACCTGAATGCACTTATAACAGGGGGTAACTCTGCAGGGGTTGTTACATCCTCGAGGTATAAGAATTTCCATCCTTTTAATTGCGCCCTGTAGCTAAGATCAAGGTCTTCCGTTAATGTATCTGCTTCCCAGTTGCCTGCATCTAAAATGCAATCCTTTCTCCAAACACCACCCGTGCCATTAAAGTTGATGAAATAACCGGCTGCATTTCTTCCCGTTTGTTCAATACTAAAGTGTCCATCAAGTGCTATTGCCTGAAGACTGGTTAAGAGTGAAGAATTTTTATTGATGTGCCCCCATTTTGTTTGAACCATTCCAACATGTTGATCCTCAAAATATGGGGTAGTTTTTTGCAGAAAATCTTTTGACGGAAGAAAGTCGGCATCAAAAATGGCAATCAGTTCTCCTTTCGCCAGGCTTAATCCATGTTTTAAAGCGCCTGCTTTAAAACCTTCGCGGGTTGCTCTTCTTATATGACGTACGTTGATGTTTGCCTGTTGTAAACCAGCTACTTTTTTTGCGATTACCTCTGTCGTTTCATCAGTAGAATCATCAAGTACCTGTATCTCTATTTTTTCCGCCGGATAATTTATTGCAGCCACAACATCTATTAAACGTTCTGCTACATAGATTTCATTGTAGACAGGAAGCTGTATCGTAACAAAAGGCTGATTAGGTCCAAAAGGAACGAACTTTTTTTTCTTACCCGGGGAAACCAGGTAATGATAAATTAAATGAGCATCGGTAAGGCTATGAAACAACACAAAGGTTAAGGCAAGTGCATATAACACCACAAGTACGGCAACAACAAAATATAGCATCAAAAGCCGTTTAGTGAGAAATAGATAATTACAAATGTAGGGCTACTATAGTTGTTTGTCGTTCGGGATTTTATTTCTGAAAATTACTAATCCAATTAACCGTTTGTAGTTGTTCCTCTATAGATTTAAAAAGTTACAGCAAGTCCCACAGAATAAAAGGTTGGTAATCCTGCATTTCGGCCTGTGAGCCTTTTGCCAGCACCAACGGTAACACCTGCAACAAAAATGGACGCTCCAATATTTGTTGTATTTACCCTCGTCTCAGGAAAGCGTTCAGGTGTAAACCCTGGCCCCCCTATATCAATCCCACTGGTGGAAGTTTGGTTATTAATCCAGGCTTCAGCATACACAAGCTTCCCTGCATAACCTACTTTTGCTGCTGACAACACAGCATCCGGCACCTTATTATTCCGGAAGCTATATCCGGCTTGGGCATTCGCAAATAGTCCATTTGCTAATTTATATTGCACCAGTCCTGACGGGTTTATATGGGAGGACTGATTGCCTATGCTATAAATAAGGTTAGTTGCATAATTGGATAACGGTGTACTAAAGCCTAATCCCCCGGTTAGAGAAAATATCCCTTTCTTATTTTCCTTTTGTAATAGCTTCTGTTGAATTACCAATGCAGCATTTTGGAAGTTCTTTTCACCTACTTTTTGATTGTCCGACAATTTATGGCTTTCAGTAATTATGTACGGGATGTTAATGATAACGCTCATCTTCTCGGTTAACCCATAAGCTGCATATAAATTAAAGCTTTGAGTAATTATTTTATCCAGCTTCCTGATTGTGATAGATGATTTCTCATCACCAAGATAAAACTCATCAAATTTTTCTCTTGTAGTTGATACTGCCACAGCAAACTTCCCTTTAGCCTGAGAGAAACCACTTACCAAATGCTGAGCTATCACCTGTTGCATAGATGCCAGGAAAAATGGAATAATTAATAATGCAGATAGAGATACTTTCATAAACTTAATTTTAACAGCTTTTATCAAAGCTAAAAAAAGTTTAGGACTTCTAATAATTTTTGTTAGAATAGTCTAACTTTATGATTAATACTCGCACTGCTGCTAGTTCATACCCTGTTTCTACCTGTACTATCATTTACGAATGCTTTTTAGATTTGAAAAATCTCGTTCGTCTTTCAATCAATCCAGGAATTCATTTAGTTTTTTTGTTGAAACAACTGTTTGAAAGTGTTCCGGTAAACGTTGTGTTACAATTAACGGTTAAATTGTTGTTGCCTATTCCAACTTAAGTACACCCCGCGGACAAACAGAAGCGCAAATACCACAACTACGCAAGAAGCGCTTACAATATAAATAGGAGCTCTCCGCAAAAGATCCAAGACCCTCAGGATTTACATAAGTACCATCGAAATCAGTCTGAAGTCTGCTGTTAACCTGCAATCAGTCAAACAGATTCCAATCCTGCCAGAATCTTTTCGATATCATTCATGCAGATATAAAATACAAGTTTCTTGTAACCTTTTTCCATCTCGCTTACTCTATTCTTTGAAACACGTTAACATGCTTTATCTAATCATTGGATTGTTTGCATGCGCAGCAATCATTGGAGTTATTATATTAAAGAACTGGCTTACTTCTGCCAACACTTCACGCACAGTAGTATATGCTCATGGCATTTTTGCTGCTATTGCCCTGATTTTGCTAAAATTATATGGGGGGCACACTAATTTACAGGCATCATATTGGTATTAACTTAAACGGGACAGAACATGGAAACACTATATCATAAGAGTGGGTTATCAACAGATGTGGAATTGATCCAAAAAATAATTGAAGGAGAAACCGCCCTGTTTGAAGTATTAATCAGGAGGTATAACCCATTGCTGTATAAAATTGCAAGAACGTATGGACTGAACCATCAAGATGCAGAAGACATGATGCAAGAGGCGCATTTTACAGCCTACTCGCAGTTAAAATCGTTTCGGAAGGATGCTACTTATAAAACCTGGCTGACCAAGATTATACTGCATAAATGCTATCACAAAGTAAACTACGGTAGTGGGAAATACGAGGAATCAGATTATGCTTTAATCAATGATAACGCTACGTTTATGCATGCTTCAAGCAATAAACAGGATACGGAAAGAGTCATAATGAACAAGGAGTTAGCTGCTATTTTAGAACAAAGCCTTCAGCAATTACCGGTACCTTACCGGAGTGTTTTTGTTCTGCGTGAAATTGAAGGCTTTCCGGTAGCTGAAACAGCGGAATTATTAAATATCACCCCTACCAATGTAAAAGTGCGGCTGAACCGGGCCAAAGCCATGTTGCAAAAACAATTGGAACATTTTTATACAGCTGCAGATCTGTATGAATTCCACCTCAGGTACTGTGATGATATTGTAAAAAAGGTGTTTCAAAAAATAGTCGAAAGCCAAGGCTAAAGGGACCGCATATGGAAATGAAAATTTTTGTTCATAGTAAACCGGAAGTGGCGGAGAAACAAATGAATGTATGGCTTAAAGAAAATAGAGTAGACGTATGCCATATAACACAATCGCAATGTGAAACACAAGGGAGGTTTATCTTGATCGTTTCAGTGTTTTATGTGAAGGAACAAATGTGTGATCATGAACATCTGTTTTGGTAAGGACAGCAGGAACGTTAGAAACGAACGTTAATCAACGTACTGATGATTGTGGTTATACCCTCTCCGGAAATACAGGCTTTCCATTCTTGCTGGCGTTCGTCTTCTTTTGATACCCCATTTTAGAAAGAATATTTCATTATTACATCAACTGTTTTTATAGAACAATTTTAAAAAATAAATAAGACAGCAATTGACCTTTATGGCAGCTTTTCTGACTCATTCAAATGCCTTGCATGAAAATTTGCAGCTAACTCCTTGTTC
>MWYU01000407.1 GCA_002050375.1 Chitinophagales bacterium 62-2 | reverse complement strand
GTGCTATGGTGAAGGAAATACCAGCAAGTACCACTACAACTGTTTATAAACCTGTTGTAAAAAAGAAGAAGAAAAATAGAAAGAATTGAAGAAGTAATTGAATAGTTTTTTATCGAAAAAGAGGTTGCCTGCATAAGACAACCTCTTTTCTTTAGATGAAGCTTATCAAACTATTTTAGTAATCTTTCCGAAGCTATTGCACCTTTAAATGAAGGCTCTTCAAATTTCAAATTGCTTTTCTCTATTAATGGGTCTGTGTAGTAACGTGCTGTACTCTCTGCCGACATTGTCATATACCCACCAGTATTTATGTATTTTAATACACTTGCTAAACAGGCTTCCGATGCATCTCCCCAATCTTTATCCAGGCCGTCGGCTACTTTGTTATCCAATGAAATTCCATTAAAATAATTTCCTTCGCCATTCTTATTTATTGTACGAAAAGAAACCGGGAACGCATACCAATCTCCAACCGGAATAGGGAAGAAGCCAACAGGTTTTCCATATGTATTGGATGGTCCTACGAGTTTAACTTCCATGTAAGGCCTTAAGTTATTAATGAGCAACTCGCTTGCACTGGCTGTATTGTTGCTAACGATAAAAAACACGCGGCTAATGTTTAATGCACCCAATTTTTTAAACCTTGTAGTAGTATTGAATTGCGTGTACTTATCGTTATACTTTTGCGTCATCATAATGTTGCCATTACCACTTGCATTAACAAGGTAATTAGCAAGCTTCTCCTGAACAGTTACATATCCGCCCCCATTATAGCGAAGGTCAACTATAACCTCTTGCACACCTGCGCTGCTGAAGCGGTTAAAAATCCTTTGGAAGTTATTGTATATCTCGGTAGTATCACCCAGGAAAGAATTGAAAGATAAGTAGCCTACTTTCGCTGTGCTTGTAGTATATATTGAATCGAGAATTATAGGATGCTCCTGGTAGGTGGCGCCATTTAATGTTATATCTGCAGTAGTTCCGTCGGGCTTTTGAAAAGTAAAGCTGGTGCTGTTGCTTTTAAAAATATTTGGTAGGAGGTAATCAGTGTTACTCGTTGTGATGTTAGCATTGCCATTTACTTTGGTTATTCTCCATCCGCGGCGAATGCCTGCTTTACCTGCAGGAGATTCTTTTTCTACCAGTTTCACCCTCAGATCGTCTGATGCACGAAAGAAGATGTTCAAACCAAAATCCCCGGAAATACCAGAGCTTATATTATCCCAGTCCTGCTGTTTCATAGCAAAGCTCCAGCGGTCAACAGGTGCGGTAAAGCCGGGCTCCTGGCTATAAGCTCGAATGGCTTCCATAATTTTGTTAGGGTCGCTGTAACTTTGAGCATTAAATGTTGAGGGGATTTGGTTATACCACAAATAAATATCCCGGGCATATAATAGCGCCGAGTCTTTAATTTTGTCTGTTGCTGCCGGTACTGTGTCTTTAAGTGTGGCAACTACAACAGGTGCATCCTGTATATTTTTTTGACAGGAAGAAAATATACCTAACCCTACAACCATTGCAATGATCAATTTCATATTTTCTAATCGCATATTTATAAAATGTTTTTCTTGTTTGATGCAATTAACGGTAAGAATGGTTGGGAAGATTATAAGAAAAATCTATTTAACAAAGGGTTAGAAGGGATTGGTAGTACAGTTGTTTGTAGAAATTATAAAGACACGTTTAATTAAGTAGACCCCTACGATATCAAATTGGGTCCAATAAAAAAGCTGCCCCTTCCGGAACAGCTTTCTCTATACAAGTTGAAACTTCTATCCTAAAGCTACCCGTTTAAATTCAAGCACCTTTAACCCACTGTCTGCGCTCTTTAAAAAATCAGAAACAGATTTGGTGTTGTCTTTTACATAAGGTTGGGCTGCTAATGTGTTTTCTTTAAAAAAAGCATTTAGTTTGCCTTCAGCAATTTTAGCGATCATTTCGGCAGGCTTGCCTGCCATTTTAGGATCGGCAGAAATTTGTTCGGTTACGATTGCTCTTTCTCTTTCAACAGTTTCGGGCGGTACACTTTGTGCATCAACAGCTAACGGATTCATAGCTGCAATTTGCATGGCTATATCTTTGCCGGCATCGCCTGCTTCTTTATTAAAGCCAACCAATACACCCATGCGGTTAGCACCATGAATGTAAGAAGCAACATAAGGAGCATCAATTCTTTCAAAACGGCTTACACCAATTTTTTCACCGATAGATGTAAGTTTATCATTGATCATATCCGAAACCTTAGCGCCATCGACTGTTACATCATTTACTTCTTCAACGCTTTTTACATTGTTGCCAATTGCAGCATCAGCAATGCTGGTAGCAAAAGCAACGAAGTCAGCGTTTTTGCTCACAAAGTCTGTTTCGCAACTAATGGTTACAATAATACCTGTTTTATGATCGAAGGTTGTTCGGGCTACAACCACGCCTTCTTTCGCTTCGCGGTCGCTTCGCTTTGCAGCCACTTTCTGGCCCTGCTTACGAAGCCAGTCTATAGCAGCTTCAAAATCGCCATCGGTTTCAGTCAAAGCTTTACGGCAATCCATCATACCCGCGCCGGTTGCCTGTCGTAATTTATTAATATCCTGTGCAGTAATAGTTGTCATATTAAGCCCCCATCCCTAAAGGGGGTAAAGCCAGCTCTAAAGGGAGTTTTTATGTTTAGAAATGTAGCCTGAACTTAAAGGAGTTCAGACAATATTTAAATGTTTTTGAAAAAAATGTTTACCAAAGTACATTGGTAGATATGTGCAACGCATTGCACGTTTAATAGCAGCAAACTAAGTTAAGTGCATAAACATCACTCTCCTCGTTCCCCTTTAGGGGTTAGGGGCGTCCTCCGCCACCTGCAGGACGACGGCTCGCACCTCCCGGAACACGACGCTTCGGTTGTCCGCCGGGACCAGCCTGGCCGGCACTACCACGACCTCTTCCGCCACGTGCTGCTTCAGCTTCGGCTTCAGCTTGTAAACGGGCAGCTCTTTTTTCTGCATCGTTATCTACATCTCCTTCAACCTCGTCGTCTTTAGAAGCTTGTCTTTCGGCAAGACCTTCTGCAATAGCTGCGGCGATGTAATTGGTAACTATGGCTACACTTTTGGTAGCATCGTCGTTGGCAGGTACTGCAAAGTCAACTTTATTAGGATCGCAGTTAGTATCTACCATACCAAAGGTAGTGATGCCAAGACGTTTTGCTTCGGCAAGCGCAATGTGCTCATGACCTATATCAACAAGGAACAAAGCAGCCGGGGCACGACCCAACTGGGCAATACCGCCCAATACTTTTTCCAACTTTTCTTTATCGCGGGTCAGTGTTAAGCGCTCTTTTTTTGTAAGGCTTTCTGCGCTTCCGTCGTTAAGCATTTTTTCGATGCTCTGCATTTTCTTAACGCTCTTACGAACAGTATTGAAGTTGGTGAGCATTCCACCTAACCAACGCTCAGTAACAAAAGGCATATTCACACGCTTTGCTGCCTCGGTTACAATTTCTTTAGCCTGTTTTTTGGTAGCAACAAACATAATTTTCTTACCGCTTTTGGCAATGCTCTTCATTGCTGCTGCAGCTTCCTGCAAACCTTCTACAGTTTTATTGAGATCGATGATGTGAATACCTTTTTTTTCAGCGAAGATGTAAGGCAACATCTTTGGGTTCCACTTCTTCTTTAGGTGACCAAAGTGTACACCGGCCTCCAAAAGCTGCTGTTGTAGTGAAGTGTTATTTTCCATAACGAAAAGGGCGGCCTCTCCAAACCCCTCCGAAGGAGGGGCTTATTAAAAGCCTTATTTTTAAAGTTGTTTAAATTATATTAAGAACTTTCCTTCTAAACTTCCCCCTTCGGGGGACTGAGGGAGCTTTACCTCTTACTGAACTGGAAGCTTCTTCTTGCTTTTTTGCGTCCTGGTTTTTTACGTTCAACACTTCTTGGGTCGCGTTTTAGTAAACCTGCAGCTTTGAGAGTGGGGCGAACTTCAGGATTATTTTCGATTAAAGCACGGGCAATGCCAAGCTTTGCCGCTTCGGCCTGTCCCTTTAAACCGCCGCCTGTTGCATTGATTTTTACGTCAAACTTGTCTGCCGAGTCAAGCGCTTTAAACGGTTGCTCTACCTGGTTTTGCAGGTAAACTAACGGAAAATATGCCTTATAATCTTTATCGTTTACAGTTATTTTGCCTTCGCCTCTGCTTAAGAAAACTCTTGTTACAGCTTCCTTACGGCGACCTACGGCATTTTTTTGTTTTTCCATAATATATGAGCGCTCCCCTAACCCCTTCGAAGAAGGGAATTTGGTAAAAGGCTTTTATTTTTTTAAGGTTATCATTTTTAGAAGGCTTCCTGTCTTCAAAGGAAGAGTTAAAGGGGGTTGAATTTAAGTTCTTTTGGTTGTTGAGCAATATGGGGATGTTGATTGCCTGCATACACAAATAGTTTTTTGTACATCTTCCGACCTAACCGGTTTTTAGGAAGCATGCCTTTTACTGCTCTTTCAACAATTACCTCGGGGCGGCGGCGGATAAGGTCTAAAGCCACTTCTTCTTTTTTACCACCGGGATAACCGGAGTAGTTCAGGTAAATTTTCTCATCCATTTTATTACCTGTAAATTTTACTTTTTCGCAATTAGTTACAATTACAAAATCCCCGCAATCAACGTGAGGAGTGTAGTAAGCCTTGTTCTTACCCCGAAGAACAGCAGCGATTTTAGCACACATGCGACCAACGGTTTGATTAGTACCGTCAACAACGTACCAATTGCGTTGCACAGTAGCCTCGTTCGCATGTTTAGTTGTGAAATGTAGTTTGCTCATTATAATTTGTTTTAAATGACATCCTTCATATCCGCAGAAACGAAGGATAAATTTAGCCGGCGCTATCCCGCCAGTGTAAATGACTCAAAAGGATTACTTTGGAGGACGGCGAAGGTAGGAGGATGTAATGGATAAAAACAATTCTTTAGCGTAAAATTTTTACAGGCAGTTGTAGAAGTAGCTGATTATCAGTAAAAATTTTGTTGTTAAAATTTTATTGCTTCATATTTCTGTATTTGTTGAATTAATAATACAAAGATTTTTCACAATAAAGCGTACATGAGAAAAGCTATGTCGGGTTTGTCCCTTCCCGGCCTTAAACATTTTCGTTGGCTTTGTTTTTGTGCCTCTCATGCAAATTTTTAAGTTCATGCTCATTCACCTACATCCTCAAAATCCACAACCACGACAAATAAAAGCAATCGTAGAATGTTTGCTTGACGGCGGCATAATTATTTATCCCACCGACACCATTTATGGATTAGGATGTGACATTTTTCATCGCAAAGCAGTTGAAAGAATTTGCCGGATTAAAAATGTTGATCCTGAAAAAGCACAGCTAAGCTTTGTTTGCAGCGACCTGAGCGATCTTAGCAAGTACACTAAAAGTATTTCTACTCCTCTTTATCGCTTGATAAAAACTTATTTACCCGGGCCTTACACTTTTATATTGCCAGCGAGCAAAGAAGTGCCAAAAATTCTGCAAACTAATAAGAACACTATAGGCTTACGCATCCCGGATAATAGAATAGCAAACAATATAGTTCAGCAATTGGAGCATCCTTTATTAAGTGCCTCGCTACCCGGAGAAATGGTTGAAGAGTATACCGACCCCGAATTGATATATGAGAATTTTAAAAAGCAGGTAGATATTGTGATTGAGGGAGGCCCTGGTGGAATGGTGCCTTCAACTGTTATAGATTGTACACAGGAGCCTTACGAAGTTATAAGGCAGGGTTTAGGTGAGTGGGAAACCGTTGAATAGAACGGCAAATACTTAAAAGTTGGATAAGCAGAACATGTAACGTTTGTATCAGCCCGCTGCTTATTCAATCATGTTAGACGTTGTTCTTAAGATCACATCAATATGCCTTCCTCTTCAAAATCCAACGAAAGTTGTTGTTGATTCAGCTTCCAGCTAAGGCGATGATATTTTGTTAACCCGTATGCTTCTATAGCTGTGCGATGCTCTTCGGTGCCGTAGCCTTTGTTGTTGTGCCAGTTGTATAATGGATATTCTTCGTGCAGCTTCTTCATATAATCGTCGCGGTAAGTTTTTGCAAGAATGCTTGCCGCCGCAATGGAGGAATACAAGCCGTCGCCTTTAATAATGCATTTGTGCTTTACATCGTTATAAGGAGTAAAACGGTTGCCATCGATGAGCAAATATTTTGGCTTCTTTTTTAAAGTATCCAACGCTAAATGCATTGCCTTAAACGAAGCTTTTAAAATATTAATGCGATCAATTTCTTCGTTGCACACCATAGCCACACCATAGCTTACGGCTTCTTTTTCTATGATAGGTCTTAATTCGTAACGATGTATCTCTGAAACCTGCTTACTGTCATTTAAAAGAGGGTGAAAGAAATCTTTACGTAAAATAACCGCCGCCGCAAATACAGGTCCGGCATAGCAACCTCTGCCAGCTTCATCGCATCCGGCTTCAATGTGTTTTTTCTGATGATAGGACCAAAGCATACTTTAAACATATTTACGATTGCAATTAATATAAAAACAAGCAAAGTATCGTCAAAAAAATAATCACCATTTATTAACCATTAATTTTGCGCTCCGTTGCCGGTCAGCTTCTATAAATTATGATTTGGACAACTGAATATGCAAGCAGATAAATCAACGCGGATTGTAGCGAACTGGATATTTTTAGGAATTGCAATGCTAATAATACAGGTTTTACTCGGCGGTATTACAAGGTTGACAGGATCGGGATTATCTATTACTGAATGGAAGCCTTTGATAGGTGCGTTGCCTCCGGCAAACGAAGCGCAATGGCAAAAAGCTTTTAATGGCTATAAGCAAATTGCACAATACAAATACTTAAACCAGCACTTTACATTAAGCGATTTCAAATTCATTTTCTTTTGGGAATGGTTGCATCGTTTGTGGGCGAGAATTATTGGAGTAGTGTTTCTTATACCTTTCATTTGGTTTTTGATAAAAGGATATTTTAAAAGCTGGATGGTAGTTCCGCTGGTAATTCTTTTTTTGCTCGGGGCTTTACAGGGAGCAATTGGCTGGATAATGGTACAAAGCGGTTTAAACGATAATGACCTTTATGTGAGTCACATCCGTCTATCCGTACATTTTATGGCTGCAATGGTTTTAATAGGTTATTCACTGATATTTGGATTGAAGTTATCTGTTAAAGAAACAAGCAAGGTTGATGACAGAGGCTTGCTCCACGGGGCAACAATTATTGCAGCTCTGGTGTGTGTACAACTAATATTTGTCGCTTTTATGGCAGG
>MWYU01000568.1 GCA_002050375.1 Chitinophagales bacterium 62-2 | reverse complement strand
GTATCATACTACGGCACAATGATGGTGCATAAAGGTCTTGCCGACGGAATGGTATCGGGCGCTGTTCATACAACCCAACACACTATCAGGCCTGCATTACAATTCATTAAGACCAAACCCGGAATTTCAACTGTTTCCTCTGTATTTTTTATGTGCCTGCCCGATAGGGTTTCTGTTTTTGGAGATTGTGCTGTTAACCCAAATCCAACTTCTGAGCAGCTTGCAGAAATTGCCATATCATCGGCAGAAAGCAGCAGGCGTTTTGGTATAGAACCACGGATTGCAATGCTTTCTTATTCATCAGGTACATCGGGCGAAGGTGCAGATGTGGAGAAAGTACGGCAGGCAACAGAAATTGTAAAACAAAAACGTCCCGATCTAAAAGTCGAAGGACCTATTCAGTACGATGCAGCAGTTGATCCGGTTGTGGGTAAACAAAAGCTGCCTGATTCTGAAGTGGCAGGCCAGGCCAGTGTTCTTATTTTCCCCGACCTTAATACCGGTAACAATACATATAAAGCGGTACAAAGAGAAACCGGGGCTTTAGCCATAGGCCCAATGCTTCAGGGACTGAACAAACCTGTAAACGATTTAAGCCGCGGATGTACAGTAGATGATATTTTTAATACCGTGATCATCACTGCTATCCAGGCGCAGGAGTAGAAGGACGAAAAACGACATCATGACCATATTAGTACTTAATTCAGGTAGCAGTTCAATTAAATACCAGCTCTTTAAAATGCCGGTAGAAACTCCAGTCTCTTCCGGTTTGATAGAAAGGATCGGGTTAGAAAATTCAATTATTACTCATAAGATATTTTCAGCAGGCGAAGAGAAGGTCGTTCAAAGAACGCTTGATATTGCGGATCATTCGGCGGGATTATATGAAGTGGCGGCCCTATTAACGGATAAAGAAATCGGGGTAATCAAAGACCCGGAGGAGATTGATGCCGTTGGGCATCGTGTAGTTCATGGTGGTGAAAGTTTTGCACAAACGACCATTATAACCAATGAAGTGAAAGAACAAATTAAAAAGCTATTTCAACTTGCCCCTTTACATAATCCCGCAAACTATCAGGGCATTGAGGTAGCCGAAAAAATATTTACAACGGCAATACAGGTAGCGGTATTTGATACCGCTTTTCATCAAACCCTGCCTGCCCGTGCTTACAGGTACGCCATTCCTAAAACGTTTTATACTGATATGGGCATTCGCGCTTATGGCTTCCATGGAACAAGTCATAAGTATGTAACAGAGCAGGCCATTTCTTATTTAAATAATCCAAAGGCTAAACTAATCACTATCCATTTAGGCAATGGTTGCAGTATGGCCGCTGTAGATGCAGGAAGATCGGTAGATACCACGATGGGGTTCGGCCCTTTAAGCGGCCTTATTATGGGTACCCGCTCAGGCGATATTGACCCATCTATTATTTTTTACTTAGTTAATCAAAGGGGATATGATGTTGAACAGGTAAATGCCATACTTAATAAACGCAGCGGAATGTTAGGGTTAACCGGTTTTAGTGATATGCGCGATGTTATTGAAGCCATTGAAGAAGGTAACGAAAAGGCAAAACTTGCATATGAGATGTACGCTTACCGCATTAAAAAATATATCGGTTCGTATGCAGCAGTACTTAACGGTTTAGATGCGATTGTATTTACCGCAGGGGTGGGAGAAAATGATTCTTCTATTCGCCAATTAATCTGTACAGAATTAGAGTTTCTTGGAATTAATATTGATGCGGAAAAGAATAAATTACAATCAAAAGAAAACAGGGAAATAAATACTGCAAACTCAGCCGTTAAAGTACTTGTGATTCCTACAAACGAAGAACTTGAAATAGTTAAGCAGTGCTTTAAGTTGCTAAAAAGCAAACAGATTAACTAAATATCATTTTAGCTGCTGGCCCTCCAATTGCAAACACTTAATTACTTTTAGTATATTTTTAGTATGGAAATACCTCTCAACTTACAAATTGTACATCTTTTTTTATTAGCTATTCCAATAGCATGTATCGCCTGGACAGTTACTCATGAAGAGGTATTTCGTGAACCGCGCGAGTATTGCGTTGGAAAAAGTAAAAATTGCAGATCTCTTTTTCAGCGAAAGTTTTTTTACCTGTTCACCTGCGAATATTGTTTCAGTCATTATGTAACTGTGTTTTTTCTCATTATTACCCGTTATCATTTAGTTTTTAGCGATTGGAGAGGTTATTTAATAGGAGGCTTTTCTCTTGTGTGGATTGCAAACATTTATATGAGTTTTTTCGGGCGGATTAGAATTGCTACGAAGCGGGAAAGATTAGAGGCTAACCTGACGGAAGAAGAACTTAAAAAGAATAATGACGATAGTTGACTTATGAACTAAAGACAATGAACGAATAGCAATCGTAAAACTAACCCGGGTTTTTTTAACATTACCTTTACCCATGCTAACGTCTGAAGAAGAAAAGTTTTTGCTTTATTGGGAGGCGAACAGAACAAAGGAACAAAGTCTATTCAGGCAGTTGCTTCCGGGGTTATCATTTGGCCTTATTATAGGAGTTGCCATCCTTTTAAACTTTATTTCAGGATGGTACACAAGAGCAAACATGGTTGCTAACAGTCAATCCACTCCAATCGTTCTGGTTATAGGCCTTTTTATTATAGCTATTTTCTGCAGTATTTTTTATAAGCGCCATAAGTGGGAAATGAATGAACAGCATTTTCTCGAGTTGAAATTTAAGAAAGAAAATCAGGATTCTTTAGCTGATAAGCAGCAGAATAGCGATAATAACAGTCCATTAAACTGAATAAAAACCAAGAATGAAGAGCTTTTTATTAATTGCTGTACTATTGATTATATCGTTTGCGAGTTGCATGAAAAAAGACCAGGGATGCGCAACGGTAAAACCACAGGATGAAGAAAAACAAATTTTAGCTTACGCCAGCGCTAATGGCATTACTGCGGTAAAGCACACCAGCGGCCTTTATTATGAAATTATGGATCCTGGAAGCTGGACGTCACCTTTAGCAAATTCTAAGGTTACCGTTGATTATACTGGCACGCTGCTAAATGGTAATACCTTCGATCAAAATTCAAGTTACACCCAAACGTTGAATCAATTAATTGAAGGATGGCAAATCGGAATTCCTTTAATTAAAAAAGGGGGCAGGATTAAATTAATCATTCCGTCATCACTGGCTTATGGATGCAATGGAGCCGGAGCTGCAATACCAGGTAATTCAGTTTTGTATTTTGACATATTGCTTAATGACGTAAAATAACGTTAGAGGTCTTGCCACCGAACGAAAGCTTCCACCGCTGCATATTGAGTCATTCCTAACTGGGCATATAGGTCTGCCGTATTTTTGTTTCGTTCTTCTGCACGCTGCCAAAACTCCCGGCTGTCGCTTCCCTGAAAGGGCACCATGTCTTTTTGAGATTGATGAATGAAAATGCCAAAACGCTTTTTCATAAGTTGATCGGGGCTCATAGGTATAGCCATTTCAATATCAGCAATATCCCATTCCTGCCAGGCTCCTTTATATAGCCAAACCCAGCAATCTTTTATCCATTCTTCACCTACATCTTTAAGCCGGCGCAAGCTTTCAAATAAAATATCCAAACAAACTTTATGTGTGCCATGCGGGTCGGCAAGGTCGCCTGCACAATATACCTGGTGTGGTTTTATGTGCCGTAATATTTCAATAGTTATACGGATGTCTTCTTCGCCCATTGGCTTTTTTTCTATGGTGCCTGTTTCATAAAAAGGCAAATCTAAAAAGTGCGCTCTACCATCAGGTAAGCCAACATAACGGCAGGTAGCTTTAGCTTCGCAACGCCTTATCAAACCTTTTATTCCACGGATTTCAGGTGTGTCTCTTTGATTTGTTTTTTTGCCGGAGAGGAATTTTCTTGCTTCAGCTAAAATTTCTTTACTGGTATTATTATCCACGCCTATCATGTCTTCGAAGCCAACTGCAAAATCGAGAAAGCGCGTTACAAACTCATCGGTTACTGCAATGTTTCCACTTGTTTGATAAGCAACATGCACCTCGTGCCCCTGGTCGTGAAGGCGCATGAAGGTTCCACCCATGCTTATAATATCATCATCAGGGTGGGGCGAAAAAATAAGGCAGCGCTTTGGTTGAATGTTGCTACGCTCAGGATGGTTCGGAATAACGGAATTAGGCTTGCCACCAGGCCAGCCGGTAATGCTATCGCGAAGCATATAATATACCTGCAAATTTATTTCATAAGCATCTCCTTTTTCAACAAGCAGGTCTGCCAGGCCATTTTCATTATAGTCATTGGTAGTTAGGCTTAATACCGGTTTCTTCGATTTAAGCGACATATTCACTACGGCTCTTTTTATCATTTTCGGCGTCCACTCAGTTTCACCCGTTAGCCATGGCGATTTTATGCGGGTTAGTTCGGTCGAAGCGTTTTCATCAACAACAAAAGTGCAGTCGGTGTGCTGCTGCAATATACTTGCAGGCACTTGTTCTGAAACCTGGCCTTCAACAGATCTTGCAATAATCGGCGCCTTCATACCCCATGCCATCAGTATAATTTTTTTGGCTTTTAAAATGGTACTTATTCCCATAGTTATAGCCAGCCGTGGCACCTGCGAAATGTTTTGAAAATCCCGTCCATTTGCTATACGGGTGCTGTTGTCTAACGTTATCAGCCGGGTTTTTGAAAAGATGCTTGATCCAGGTTCATTAAACCCTATATGGCCATTATTACCAATACCAAGAATCTGCAAATCAATGCCCCCTTTATCCTCAATTAACTGCTCATATTGCTGACAGTGTTTTTTTATTTCTTCTTTTGGGAGTTCGCCATCGGGCAGAAAAATGTTTGCAGGATCAATATCAATATGATTAAAAAGATGGCGATGCATGAAGCTGTTATAACTCTGGAATGCCTCTTTCTCTATCGGGTAGTACTCGTCGAGGTTAAAGGTTATAACATTTTTAAAACTTAAGCCCTCTTCGCGATGCAAGCGAACCAACTCTTTGTACATACTAATAGGAGTAGAGCCGGTTGCCAAACCTAAAACAATAGGTTCACCATTTTGTTGTTTTTCACGAATGCACTCTGCTATTAAACCGGCAACATATTTAGAACCTTCGGCTGGAGTAGGATATATTTTTACCGGAATTTTTTCAAAGCTGTCAGTCAGGTCAATGTCATGGTGTTTCAGCATATATTGGGTTTAAAGGCAAATGTAAAAATTTTAAATTCTAATTTGACGCTCTTTAAAAATATTAGAAGTTTCATTTTCAGACCGGAAGGACTCTAACGTTTATATAAAAAACATTATCCCGTTCACGCCCGACCCCCTTGGAAGCCTGAACTATAAAGATTTAGTTTCTGTAAACGCAAAACAATTTTGTAATCATCTGATACGCTTTCATAATTTTTGTTTTTTGAAACACACATGCCACATAGAAACATAGAAGAAGATACTTTAGAATATGGCTTACTATGTATTCTATTGTACCTACTGAGCCTACATGTTTTTAAAAGAAGAATTT
Source organism: Chitinophagales bacterium 62-2 (assembly GCA_002050375.1). GTDB lineage: Bacteria > Bacteroidota > Bacteroidia > Chitinophagales > Chitinophagaceae > Segetibacter. The sequence goes on along the minus strand of MWYU01000568.1, from coordinate 1,787 downwards.
CACTAAAAAGGGTTATTCAACTTTAAAGGCAGCAAAATAGTAATTGTTAGCAGCAGCTATCAGTTTGAGGTTAACATAATGTGACTGAACAAAATCGAGGTAAGCTTTGAATTCGTGGGTGGGGACAACAAACTCATCAAAAAAAATAATATCATCCTTTTTTAAATAAGGTGCTATTGTCGCAAGCACATACAGAGTTGCAGACCAAAGATCAGCATCCATCATCAGCACATTGCGTTTGTTGTTGTCTAATTCTTTTAGAAATGCGGGCACTGTTTGCTGAAAGAGACCTTTAAAAAATTTGCCCCTGCTATCTTTAATTGTCGGCAAGACATTATTATTAGTGAATGCGCCTTTTTTAAAAGGTCCCCAATCTTCAGGTAGGCCGTCAAAGGTATCGAAGCCATAGAAGCTACTGTCGTTATCAGTGTTTTGGTGCATAAACCAGTTGAACGACTCGCCGCCCGCAACACCAAATTCAAGATAATTTATAGCGCCTTCCAAACCTTCTTTTTCTATAACCCATTTGTATAATGGATATCGCTTGTTGTAATCCCAATTGCTTAGAAAATCATTGTACCTGACATGTTTGTTTTGGTGTGCCCACTTAGAGAACGAAGAGAGATAAACAAGATTTAGAAAAAAACTACTGAGCGGAAGAAAAATTCTATGTAGTTGCAGCTTTATAAACCATGACTTTGTAAGGCGGATAAAGAAAAGCTTCATGCAGCAAAGAAAGCGAAAATATTAATTGAGGAATGATTGCAAAACCTCATGCAATTCTATAAAAAAAAGTAATTAAAGCTCCTTTAGAGTTACCCCTTTTTCGGATACAGCGAACTTGTAGGTTACCCCAATCTTTAAAGCATAATTTTCTTTTTCGTGGCTCACCGGAAACTGAAAGCAAACAGGAAATTTATATTCTTTCACTGCATCGTGTATAACTTCATAAACATCTTTCCCGTATGGAATACTTGTATCTTTTACCTCAGTAAATCTGCCAAAAATTAAACCCGCCAGCTTATCTAATTTTCCACTTCGTTTTAGTTGATAAAGCATTCGGTCAACGTTATAAATATATTCGCCCACATCTTCCAAAAACAGGATCTTTCCTACCGTTTTAAACTCCGAAGGTGTTCCTGTTAAATGCGCTAATAACGAAAGATTGCCTCCAACTAATTTGGCTGTCGCCTTGCCCGGTCTATTAAATTGATGTGGGAGAATTTCATATTTTGCCTTTTTCCCGGCTAATGCTTTTTGTAAAGATTGCACATACTCATTTTTATATTCTTCATCGTTGAAGGCTGCAGCCATAGGCGAATGAATAGATGCGATGTCGAAACGCCTGTAAATATGAGCATGTAAAACAGTGATGTCGCTAAAACCAGCTATCCATTTAGGCTTCTTCCTGAACTTTTTAAAATCGAGCTGGTCAATAATACGACCCAAACCGTAACCACCTCGTGCACATAAAATGGCGTCAATAGATTTATCGTCGAGCATCTCCTGCAGATCATTCAATCTCTCCTCATCAGTAGCGGAAAAGTAATGATACTGGCTTCCTAAGGTCTTTCCAACTCTTACTTTATAACCCCATTGTTGAAGAACAGATAAACACGTTTCAGCTTTTTCAGCCGGCATAAAACCAGCAGGACAAACAACGCCAATGGTATCGCCTTTTGATAAATACGGAGGAGTAATTGTCATGAGGCAATAATACATATAAAACCAGCAAAAAAAAATTGAAAAAATGTTTCTCTATCCCTTTATGAAGCATACATCATAGC
>MWYU01000414.1 GCA_002050375.1 Chitinophagales bacterium 62-2 | reverse complement strand
CCACAATACCTTTAGAAAACCGAATGACGAACAACACTTAAATATACTAATCTCCCTCTTTCCCGACAACTTTTTTAGTTCCTGATTATCAATGCTTTTCTTTTCTTAAAAACCAATTGTCGTACCGGCAATCATCTTTTTCTGAAACTAAATTGTCTGCCTCTGAGTCTCTATTCCACCTTTCTCCATAAATCATCTAATGGGCTTACTATACTTCAAGCCGTTCAAGGTGTTACCACCTTCATCAAGCATACGCCGGAAGGATGATAAGCAACGAATAAATCATTACCAAACCTCAACTGTTGTTGGTCGGGAGACACAGCAACGGCTATACTTTCAACTGTTGTTGGTTGAAGACAGCAACGGCTATAACTTCACCAACATAACATTCTTTCCAATAATGTTATGCATTAGCCAACGCCCTGTCCAGATGCACATAACCTCCGTCTACATGTATCAATTGACCTGTCGTATGACTCGACTTTTGAGACAATAGAAATACTACCATATTAGCAATTTCTTCTGTTGTCGTCATCCGGTTTTCTAAAGGTATTGTGGCAGTTATCGCCTTTAATTTTTCTTCGGGGTTAGGAAGAGAACTGATCCACTTTTCGTATAGTGGAGTCCATGATTCCGCTACGATAACTGCGTTTACGCGTATTCCATATTTCAACAACTCCACAGCCCACTCCCTCGTTAAAGCATTACGACCACCGTTAGCTGCAGCATAAGCCGAGGTATTGCCTTGCCCGGTTTCTGCAGTTTTAGAGCTTATGTTTACGATGTGCCCCTTCGACCTTTTTAATTCGGGCAAACAATAATGTGCCATCAGATAATAATGTACGACGTTCTTATGAAGCGAAGCTATAAATCCATCATAGCTTCCGTTCTCCAATCCTATTCCATCGTTTACACCGGCGTTATTTACCAGCCCTTCAATACGTCCGCATTTTTCAATAATTTCCTTCACTGCGTTTTCACATTCTTCAGGCTTTGATAATTCAGCTACCACCTGGTACGCTTTCATACCCGCTGCCTGCAAATCATTTACAATTATGTTATTATCCTCCTCACTCCGGCCAACAATAACAGGTATTGCGCCTTCAGCAGCCAATACCCTTACAATGCCTTCACCAATGCCTTTCGCGCCGCCGGTTACTATAATTATTTTATCTTTCAATTGCATATCCATAGAGGGAAGAATTTAAGTTAGATTATAAAAATTGATTGCGTTTCTCCCAAAGAAAAGTTCCTGCTCGTTCTGGGTGAATGATGAAAAATATTCGGAAACTATACTTGTCATTTCCTCATAAGAAGCAGCAACCAAACACACAGGCCAGTCAGAACCAAACATGATACGATCAGGACCAAAAGCTTCACATACTACATCTATATATGGAGTAAAATCTTCTTTCTTCCAATTTTTCCAGTCTGCTTCAGTTACCATGCCTGAAATTTTACAGGATACGTTTTCATACACTGCTACTGCCATCATATCTTTTGTCCATTCATCTATACCCTGCGCTTTAATATTGGGTTTCGCCATGTGATCAATAACAAACTTTTGCTGCGGAAAAGCAGCAACAAATTCAGGAATGAATTTTAATTGATCGGCGTATATCAGAATGTCGTACGTAAAATTAAACGGTTGTAATGCGGCAATGCCTCTCAGAAATTCAGGCTTAAGCATTAGGGCTCTATCTGCTTCTCCCTGCAGCACATGTCTGAACCCCTTGATGATGTTGAACTGTTTATAATAAGCCAGCCTTTCTTTTACATCCTCTGCACGAAGATCAATCCATCCAACTATGCCTTTTATAAAATCATTACCGCTTGCCTGTTCCAATAAAAATTGGTTGTGTTCTTCCGATTGATCAGATTGAACAAGCACGCAACCTTCAAACCCGTTCTGTTGCAAAACCAATTGCAGATCGTGAGGCAGAAAATCTTTTTGGATTACGGACATTTCATTTGTTATCCAGCTATCTCTTACAGCATCATACTTCCAGAAGTGCTGATGAGAATCGATGCGGCCGCCTCCTAAAGAGCTGACGCCCCCTGCTCCTGAAGGGAAGTTGAGACCTTGAGGTGAAGTATCTTTTAGCATAGGTGCTACATTTATCCTTTATAAGAAACAACCTTTTGCTTTGATGTTCCCAATCCTTCAATACCGAGTTCCATTACATCGCCTTCTTTTAAATACACCTGCGGGTTCATACCTAAACCTACCCCTGCCGGTGTGCCTGTTGAAATTACATCACCGGGCAACAGTGTCATAAACTGACTTAGATAAGAAACTAAGAAAGGAATTTTAAAGATAAGGTTAGCTGTTGTGCCGTCCTGCATCATTTGGTCGTTTAGCTTTAGCCACAAACGAAGTTTATCAATATCAGCTATCTCATCTTTGGTTGCCAAAAAAGGACCTATAGGTGCAAACGTATCGCAGCTTTTTCCTTTCACCCATTGGCCACCTCTTTCAAGTTGAAACTCTCTTTCACTTAAGTCGTTATGCAAACAATAACCGGCAATATACTTCATAGCTTCTGCTTCTTCTACATACGATGCTTTCTTACCAATCACCACTGCAAGCTCCACTTCCCAATCAGACTTAGTTGAGTTTTTGGGAATGATGACATCATCAAAAGGACCAATGATAGCTGAAGTAGATTTGAAAAATATGATAGGCTCCTTTGGAACAGTTGCATTGGTTTCTTTTGCATGATCTGCATAGTTTAAACCGATGCAAATTATTTTAGAAGGTCTTGCAATTGGACAATCGAGACTTACATCGTGCGAAAGTTTTAGAAGCTTATCTTTATTCTCATCTACGAACTTTTGTAAGCGGCTTAAGCCATCACTTTCAAAAAACTGTTCGTTATAATCTTCTCCAAAAGAGGATGCATCGTAGAATGCATCATCAATAATAATTCCTGGTTTTACCTGTCCGTTATCTCTAAAGCGTATTAGTTTCATTATGATATTAATTAATAGTGTGAATATTGAGAGCCCCGAAGGCTCAAAGACTTAAAGTTTCGCAAAGAAAAAATGTAACTTCCTATTATGGTTTTTTGAACCACGAAGACACGAAGGACACGAAGACTCACAAAGAAAAACCCATTTCTTCACAATCCCAACAATCCTACAAATCCTGGTTCAGACAATCCCGGTTCAAACGATATACACCTGCAAACTTAATGGCCCATGTGCACCAATCACCAAAGATTGTTCTATATCAGCCGTTTTTGACGGTCCTGCAATAAACACCCCGTATCCTTCTTCATCAATCTTTATTTTTTCGTATGCTTCGTGCATAGTTGCAACAATGTTTGCCTCATCTATAACTATAATCAAACGTTCGCATATAAAAGGTAAAACACGATTACTTATGCTGCTATCTGTAACCCAAATGGAACCATTTTCAGCAACTGCAATCTTACCCTTTATAACAACCGTGTCAACGCTTTCTAAATCTATAGCCTTATAGGTTTTATATGCAAAGATATTATAATCAGCAAGTTCTTCTACACCATTGATAACCTGAAGGCCATCTTTTTTTTGTTGGACAAGAAAGTTTTTAAGCTGACTAAAATCATTAACTACCACATGGCCGCCAATAGATGTAAGCGTTTCAACAAAAGTATTTAACGGGTCATCTGTCATCCTGCTGAAGGATGGTACTTGAGGCAAAGGCACAGCAGCAGGTTTATTCTGCTTTATCGCTTGCAGTATCTTTTCTCTGCTACCCATTTTTACGGTTGTTTTTATACCACTCGTTAAAGCTTTGTTTCGGGGGCGCAGGCATATCTCTTTGTTTAGACCAGGGGTTTAATTTATTATTTATCAGTGCCGGAAACCAGCCCATAAATCTTCGTCCCATTTTGCCGCTTAAACGATAAAGCCCGGAATTAGAAAGAACAGCAGCCATCGTTTTCATAGCAGACTTTTTTGCGAAACCTCCATACCCTTCTTTCATTAATATTTGTCGCCAGCTCCAAAGCTGTTCGTGAATATTAATTTTTACGGGACAAACATTGGTACACGAACCACACAGGGTAGAAGCAAACGGAAGATCGGCATTGGCCTTCATATCAAGGTTGGGAGCAAGTATTGCACCTATAGGACCGGCAACCGAATTATGATAACTATGTCCGCCGCTGCGCCTATAAACCGGGCAGGTATTAAAACATGCTGCACATCTTATACACTTCAACGAATTCCTGAACTCCTCTCTTCCCAATTGCCTCGTGCGCCCGTTATCCACCAAAACAATATGCATTTGCTGGCCTTCTTTAGGACGATGAAAATGGCTTGAATACGTTGTGATTGGCTGACCTGTTGCACTGCGCGCCAGCAGCCGCAAGAAAACACCTAAGTGTTCCGCTTTCGGAATTATTTTTTCTATGCCCATGCAGGCTATGTGAATTTTATTTGCATGAGCGCCTAAGTCAGCATTGCCTTCGTTGGTACATATTACAAAGCCCCCGGTTTCTGCAATGGCAAAGTTTACTCCTGTTATTGCGGCATCCGCTGTTATAAATTTTTCGCGCAAAACTTTTCTTGCCGCTCTTGTAAGGTATGTAGGATCTATATTATCTTTTTCCGTGTGCAGGTGCTCGTGAAAAGTTTTACTTACGTCTTCTTTTTTTAAATGAATTGCAGGCAATACGATATGGCTTGGCTGTTCGTGCCTTAACTGAACAATATATTCACCCAGGTCTGTATCCACCACCGCCATCCCTTTATAATGTAAAAAGTGATTTAGCTGGCATTCTTCGGTAAGCATGCTTTTGCTCTTAACCACATGCTTTACATTATTCTTTGTAAGTATGTCGTACACAATTTGGTTATGCTCGTTGCCATCACTTGCCCAATGAACGATTATGCCGTTTTCCTTAGCCTTCTTTTCAAACTGGATTAAGTATTCGTCTAAATTAGAAAGCGTATGATCTTTTATTTGTGAAGCCGTTTCTCTAAGCTCTTCCCAATCGGCAACTTTGTGCGCAGCTTTGTCTCTCTTTGCCCTTACAAACCACAACGTTTCATCGTGCCATGCCGCACGTTTTTCATCTTTTAAAAAAGCTGCCGCTTCCTCACTATGTTCTACTACCCTATTCATTGTGCGTTTAATATTTCGGCTATGTGAACAATCTTTACAGCACTCTTTTGTCGTTTTAAAATCCCTTCGAGGTGCATCAGGCAACTCATGTCTCCGCCGGTTATATATTCTACGTTATTTGCTTTGTGTTCGGTAACGCGGTCCTTTCCCATTTGTACAGATACTGCTTCTTCGGTTACGCAAAAGGTTCCGCCGAAACCACAACATTCATCCACACGTTTTGGCTTCAATAATTGCAAGCCTTTTACACCATTCAGTAATTGTTCTGCTTTAGAAAAAGACGGCTCCACTTTTTCTGACATAGATGAAAGATGCAACATTCTCTGTCCATGACAACTGATATGCAAACCTACACGATGCGGAAAAGATGCAGTAATATTTTCAATCTTAAGTATATCGGTCAGAAACTCAGTTAACTCATAAATATGATGCCGTACATGGGTTGCCTGTTCAGGTTTACCGTTGTTGTGCAGATGTTCTTTAATATGCAACACACAACTGCCCGATGGAGAAACGATATAATCGAAACCGGAAAAATTATTTGTAAAGTTTTTATCGCAACCTGCGCTGAACGAAGCAAAACCTGCATTAGCCATTGGTTGTCCGCAACAGGTTTGATGTAAAGGATAATGAACTTCGCAACCATGCTTCTCAAGAAGTTGTAGTGTAGCAATAGCTACCTGCGGATAGAACTGGTCTACATAACATGGAATGAACAAGCCTACCTTCATGATTAATTATTCAGCTTAACAAAACCTCCGTCAATAGAATAATCGTTGCCGGTGATAAACGAGGAATCATCCGAAGATAAATATAAAATCAACCTCGCAACCTCTTCAACAGTTCCCATTCTTCCAATAGGCTGCGATTTAGAAAGTTTCTCAAACATTTCCTGCTCTTTACCCGGATAGTTCTTTGCAATAAAACCGTCCACGAAAGGTGTATGAACCCTTGCTGGAGAAATGGTATTACTGCGAATGTTTGCATGTAAAAAATCCCTTGCCACAGACAAGCTCATAGCATGAATTGCCCCCTTGCTCATGCTGTAAGCAAAGCGGTCGGGTATTCCGATGAGTGCAGCAATGGAAGATATGTTTACGATAGCACCTCCACCGTTAGACTGCATTACAGGCACTGCGGAATGTAAACAATTATAGGCGCCTTTTACGTTCACCCGGTATATTCTGTCAAAGTCTTCTTCGGTGGTATTAACAACAGTACCAACATGTGCAATACCTGCGTTATTTACCAGAATATTCAATTCTGCTATTTTAGCGAAAACCTCGATTACCTTTTGTTGGTTGCTTACATCGCAAGTATGTGTAAAGCCGTTTCCTCCTTCACTTTCAACTTCAGTAAGTACCTGTTGCGCGTTTTGTTCCGAGAGATCTATAATATGCACTGTTGCTCCCTGCTTAGCAAAAAGCTTAGCCACTGCACGGCCTATTCCGCTGCCGCCACCTGTTATTGCCGCTACTTTTCCATCTAATCTAAACATGACCAGGATTTATGATTTCAGGTTTTATTTGTTGAACCAGGATTTAGAGGATTTCAGGTTTAGGGGATGAAGCTATAAAACGTAAGTCGTTATATTTTCACCTGTTTTCAAATTTCCCATCCATCATTTGATTATTCAATAAGTCTCCTAAATATCCAATTCCCGCGTATACTATAAATCAGCAAATCTAAATAAACACAATAGGATACACTGCAATTTTACATTCTAAGAAAACTTCTTCTCTATTTACTAAGCTGCCTTTATGGTAAAGTATGCAGAATTTTACCTGCAATCCTTAAAATAAGAACATATTAAAACAGCATAAAAACTCGAACTTCTTTCTCAATTTCATTTCTTTGTAAACCTATAAATTGTTTCATATAAATAGTCATATCTCCAATATATCTGTAACCCTTTTACTTTAATAGCATATGAAAAAATATTATCCTATCGTTGTTGCCTTTTTTGTCTCGCTGCAGCTTAGTGCGCAAACATCCAAACAAATTCTAATCGAGACTAAAAATGCAGCTCTGGTTTTATCAGTAGGCAGTAACCAAAGGGTTACACAATCTTACCTTGGCAAAAAGCTTCCCGCCGCCGATTACACTCAAATGAAAGGAGGCCACGAAGCTTATTTAACTGCGGGCATGGAAAATCCAAATGAAGCTGCTATACGAATGGTTCATAGCGATGGTAACCCTTCACTTGAATTACAGT
>MWYU01000425.1 GCA_002050375.1 Chitinophagales bacterium 62-2 | reverse complement strand
GTGGTAAGGGTTACAGGTAATTGCGGTGGTGCTGTTACTGTATATCCTAATCCGGCAAAGAACAGAATTTACATACAGGGTGCAGAAAAGCTGAAACAAATTCAACTGTTGGATGTGCAGGGAAGACTAATCAAAAACTTGCAACCCTTAAGCAATAACATTTTTAATATCCAGTTTCTGAAACCAGGAACGTACTGGGTAAAAATGATCGGTGATGAGGTGCAAACATTTAAACTGATTAAAGAATAGCTTTTGGAAACAGGTAGGTGCAGTTATAATAAAGCTGGTACATGAAGGAAAGCTTCGACTTTCTTAAAAGGTATTTACATAATGACACTATAAAAGTTATTAAGAATTAGTTTTGGGGGGATTTTTAACAAGGAGGCTGTCTCAAAAGTAATTTTTGAGCAGCCTCTTTTGTTATAGCGAGGGCGGCGCCTTTGCACCTTTATTCAAAGAATTTTTAAAAGCAGCTTTGCAGGCTGAGTTGTAAGAACATCTTACTTCAGATGATCCTCAGGAAGCTGGCAATCGTAAGAATGGCAAGGTCGTAAAGAAGGTCAAAAACCGGATGCAGAGAATCCGCCTCTGCTTTTACACTAAACTACCGGTAAGTTTAAATCTACTGATAATTTCACTTTCTCAAAAGTGATAGGTCTGAGTCATTCTATTATTTGGCCTTTCAATCGTGGAAGCTTTTTTCAAACTTTCATAGTAGTCGGATGAAAAAAATTCGAAGCAGCTTTTTAATCCAGCCAAAAGGTTAATCGAATTCCCGGTGTTTGTATAAAATTGTCGCATTCCTTATAACTTCTGTAGCATAGTGTTTTGTAAAGGGTTGATTTACATGCATTGTTCTGCATGCTACCAGCCTTTTAAACTCTTCTACTTAATCGCTAACAATTCGCTCGTTCACACGGCTATTTTTGGTCTATTATTAATTATAAAAAAAAACATGTTATGAAAAAATCACTGTTACATTTTGATCCTGTTGTCAAATTCAACCGCCCGATCGTTTTGTTTTCTTTAGTTCTGCTAATATTTGTCTTAGCATCCTGTGATAAAGTATTTGTCATACCCTGTGATAAAGAAACGGAAGGTCAAACCTTCCGAGGGCCAGAAGTTACTATGGGTAATGGTAAAGCCAATTCTTTCTTTAAAATAGATCATCACGGCACTCCCTTAGAAATAGGATTTGAAATGACGATGGAAGCAATGACTGGATTAACCCAGGACCCATTAGATTTTGCAAATTCAACTTTTGTTTTACCGCCTGACCAAAAGGCACTGGATCTTACTCCATTTGATCATCTTGTAGCGAACTGGAATTCTCATGGTCATCCGCCAATGAACGTTTTTACAGTACCTCATTTTGATTTTCATTTTTATACCATTACACTGGCAGAACAATTGGCAATTCCGCCTTACTCCCCCGCTACTGCAGAAAAGTTTGATCTTCTGCCACCCGAAGGTTTTATGCCCGCTTCTTACCGTTCAGATCCTGGTGGTGTACCTGCCATGGGCAGGCATTGGGGAGACCCTTCGAATCCATTACCATTTACGCATGTTATGACCTATGGTTCATATAACGGCCAGCTAAATTTTGTAGAACCGATGGTAACATTAGCTTTATTACAAGCGGGTACTACCGTTAAAAAGCCATATGCCCAACCAGAAAAATTTGACAAAGCGGGCAAGTGGTATCCAACCGTATACAATATTTATGTGGATCCCCAAACGCATAAACATTTGGTTACGTTAACTGATTTTGTAAAAAGGTAAAGTCAAAATATGGAAAGAAGCAAATCATTATAGCCCTGTTAACTGCAATACCGGTTATGGCCTGCACAACCTTTGCAAAACCGGGGCCTTACAGTATTGCAGTTATCCATTCACTTTAAAGGCAGGTTAGCTTTAATGTAAGCCTTGTGGGCTACGCCCACAAGGCATATCGAAAAATAAATTTTATTAATCATAAAAATTTACTGAATTCATGGTACAGGCTATTTTTCAGAAGGATTTCAGGTTAAGCATTTGTTTTTATTTACAAACTTAATTAGGTATTTTTAAAATAAGCATTTACCAAACATGAAGAAATTAATTTTTATACTGGTCTTTATTTCTTCACTATTAACGGTAAAGGCGCAGATTTCCCCCTCGCCACTTGTGGAGAGGAAGGGGTGAGGGATTCTTTTTATGTGGTTGATTCGAGAATTCAAATTCATGATTTGCGACCGGCTACCTTTGTGCTTGCTGACTCAACTAACCAGTTAACGTTACAGGATATTGCATCCGCAAAATTCAGTGATAAATTTAAGCCCGTAAGCGCATTTAATAATTTTAAAAGCTATACCAGCTACTGGTTACGCCTGCCTATTGCAACGCAGGGAAGTATAAAAAACTGGTGGCTAATGCTGCGTCAGGCTGATAAAAACTATTATTCAACAAACACCTACGAAGTCAATTATAATTTTGTGGACGTATATTTTTGTAATGAAAGATACCAGCTTTTATCAAAGCAACTCACTGGCCTTTTTATGCCGCGCTCACAAAAACAAATAAAAAATACGGCAGGTATTAACCGCGTATTATTTTCAGGTGGACAAGGCCAAAAACAAATCGTTTACATAAGAATTTATAATGAATTTGGTTTTGGAAGCGCTCCTGCTTATGTTGAAATTCATAACCCTGCAGTGCCCTTACCTGCCGGCAATCGGGACTGGTTGATAACGATGATGGGTGGTATCATTTTCTTTTTTTCATTATTCTCATTTTCTCTTTTCCTTTTTGTAAAAGATAAATCTTATTTATTTTTTGGTATTTATACGCTCTTAACTTCACAAATCTATCTTACCAAACATTCCCGTCTTCCTTTTATTGATTGGTATATTCCTGAACATCCGCAGTGGTTTATTGGTTTTGAGGCAATACTAGAATCCGGCATATATATATTCTTTCTGATGTTCGGCCGCTCCTTCATCAATTTGCCTTCTTTATCTAAACGAACAGATAATTTTTTAAGGGTTTTTATTGCAGTATGGATATTCTATACACTTGCACAACTTATTGTAGTAGCAACCAGTCGCCATTATATTATTCCGCTTCCCTATTCAACGCTCATTTTTACTTTGCTCGCGATTTTATTTGTTATTCGCTTTGCGTTTTTCAAAAATATTTTTGCCCGTTTATTTGTTATCGGTGGCTTATGGCTTTTATTTTTTACCTTATAGGAATTTTTGATAATACATATAGGTTTATGCCTTTTAGTCCATTTCCTGTAGGGCAATTAGGGCAACTGCTGATATTTGCGATAGCCCTCGCTTATAAAATAAAATTAAATGAACAGGCAAAAGCAGAAGCTGATAGTATAAAAGATATTGATGACATCAAATCACGCTTCTTTGCTAACATCTCCCATGAATTTAGAACACCCCTGACACTTATCCACGGACCTTTGCAGCAAATTGAAGAACAGGCAAATGGTAAACCGCAAAATGGAATTGCAGAAGTGCCCTGGCGGCAAATTAAAACCATGAGAAGGCAGACAGCCCGTTTACTTGAACTGGTAAATCAATTACTCGATCTCTCTAAGCTTGACTCAGGCAAAATGAAGTTACAGGTGATAAAAGGAGATGTAATACAACTATTAAAAGTATTGGCATCTTCGTTTGAATCAATGGCCGAAAGAAAACAAATACATTATCATGTTCATCTTCCTGAACACACTACAATAACTTTTTTTGATAAAGACAAGTTAGAAAAGATTGTAACCAATTTGCTGGTGAACGCTTTTAAATACACTCCCGAACAGGGAACCGTTTCGTTTAATGCAGAAATAGATGAAACAAAATTGCGCTTATTTATTGACGACAGCGGACCCGGTATCTCTAAAAAAGAGCTGGAGAAAATATTCGATCGTTTTTACCAGGTAGAAGGCACTGAAGACAAAGGATCAGGGATTGGGCTTGCGTTGGTGAAAGAATTGGTAAGCTTGAATCGTGGTCAAATAAGTGTGAGCAGTGAGCCCGGCAAAGGAACCCGGTTTAAAGTAAGCCTGCCTGTTAGCAAAAATGCTTTTGATGAAAAAGAAATTGTGTATGGCGAATGGCGGGATACCGGAATACAAAATAATAGATTATCTGAAGAAGAAAGTGAGAACGCAGATGCTTTACATTCTGTAAAACAAAGTCAATTGCCGCTTGTTCTAATTGTGGAAGATAATAAGGACATGCGAAATTTTATTTATGAAATCATTGTAGAACATTATCAGGTAATTGAAGCAGCCAATGGTAAAGAAGGATTGGAAAAATCGTTAGCTGAAATACCTGATGTAATTATAAGTGATGTAATGATGCCGGTATTGGATGGTTTTAAGATGACTGACAAGTTGAAAAAACATGAGCGAACCAGTCATATACCGATCATATTATTAACAGCAAAAGCAGGCCAGCAGCATAAAATAGAAGGTCTTGAAACCGGCGCAGATGATTACCTCATCAAACCGTTTGATGCAAAAGAATTGCTCACACGAATTGAAAACCTTATTCATCAAAGGAAATTATTACGCAAAAAATTTGCAGGTGAAATAATACTGAAGCCTTCTGAAATAGCGGTGAACAGCGCAGATGAAAAATTTCTTACTAATTTAATGCAAGCCATTGAAAAAAATATGGGTGAAGAAGATTTTGGGGTAGAAGAATTAGCCAGGGAAGTAGCTATGAGTCGCAGCCAATTACATAGAAAATTAATTGCTCTTACCAACCAGGCTCCGAGTGAAGTGTTGCGTAACACAAGGTTATTACGGGCAAAAGAATTGCTACATAAAAAAATTGCAACCCCGGCAGAGGTGGCTTATAAAGTGGGATTTAACAGCCATACTTATTTCTCAAAATGCTTTAAGGAAGAGTTTGGTATAAGCCCAAGTGAGGTAGTGTAGTTATTATGTATAAGAAGACAAAGTAATAAAAACAACTAATACTCACGATTTATGACCGACATGCATTGCTCCTTTTCATAACAGATACCAGAATCACTAAAATAAAAAAACTTGTGTCCACCAACCTTTTTAGCTGTACTTGTTGGCAATATTTTATGTTCAAGGGTTGTAGTAAGATATCGTCATAGAAAGTTTATTATTAGGCAAGTTATATAGGAATAATTCTTCCTGATTACTATTGTATATATATTGGTTTACGTTCCTGTTCAGGTTATTAAAACTCTTTGGAAATAGGTTTTGAAATGACGATGGAAGCAATGACTGGATTAACCCAGGACCCATTAGATTTTGCAAATTCAACTTTTGTTTTACCGCTTCACCAAAAGGCACTGGATCTTACTCCATTTGATCATCTTGTAGCGAACTGGAATTCTCATGGTCATCCGCCAATGAACGTTTTTACAGTACCTCATATTGATTTTCATTTTTATACCATTACACTGGCAGAACAATTGGCAATTCTGCCTTACTCCCCCGCTACTGCAGAAAAGTTTGATCTTCTGCCACCCGAAGGTTTTATGCCCGCTTCTTACCGTTCAGATCCTGGTGGTGTACCTGCCATGGGCAAGCATTGGGGAGACCCTTCGAATCCATTACCATTTACGCATGTTATGACCTATGGTTCATATAACGGCCAGCTAAATTTTGTAGAACCGATGGTAACATTAGCTTTTTTACAAGCGGGTACTACCGTTAAAAAGCCATATGCCCAACCAGAAAAATTTGCCAAAGCGGGCAAGTGGTATCCAACCGTATACAATATTTATATGGATCCCCAAACGCATAAACATTTTGTTACGTTAACTGATTTTGTAAAAAGGTAAAGTCAAAATATGGAAAGAAGCAAATCATTATAGCCCTGTTAACTGCAATACCGGTTACGGCCTGCACAACCTTTGCAAAACCGGAGCCTTACAAATGATAGTTTTAGCATGATAAATTTTTATATGAATTCTAAAAAACACAATTATGAAAAAGTATTCACTTCATTTATTAACAGTTATTTTTCTCATTACCGGCATTGCTTCCTTTAAAAAAGAAACAAATACTACGGCCATTAAAAAAATTGAAGCAGATTTTGCAGACAATGACATGGTAATGTACTGGAACGACAAAGTAGCTACTGTGTTAAGTGTTGGTATGAACCAACCCACCCGAACCCGCTATTTTGCCATCATTCAAATTGCAGTACACGATGCACTCAATAACATTAAGCCCAAATATGAACGCTATAGCCTGGATGAAACAACACAGCATGCGGACACCAATGCAGCCGTAGCAAGTGCCGCTTACTGGGCCATCAAAGGATTGAACCTGCAGGAAAGTTTTCCTGTTGATGAATGGTACAGGGAAAGCCTGGAAACCGTTCCCGACGGAGAAGGTGAAGAGTTAGGTAAAACATTGGGTAAGCATGCTGCAGAATCAATCATTGCAAACCGTGCAAATGATGGATTTGCACAAATCATTCCTGCTTCTGCCAACCCACCAAATGGAGTAAATCCTGGCGAATATCGCTCAACTGTTACGGCGGTTAATAGTGTGCCTACACAAAATCTTTTGCCTGTTAGAATACTGCCTAACTGGGGAACAGTGATGAAACCTTATGTTATTGAGAGTAATCAGCAATTCAGGCCTGCCGGTCCTTATGCCATTAATACAAATGAATACACGCAGGACTTCAATGAGGTGAAAACCAAAGGTGCGCGGGTTGGAGGTAGCCGAAGTGCGGATGAAGAAAAAAAAGCTCAGTTCTGGAGTGAGAACAGGCCATCACTTATCTGGAACAGTTTTGTAAGGAAGGCCATTGAGACCAGGAAAATGGATGCATGGGAGACAGCCAGGCTTTTTGCACTCATGCATGTGAGTATGGCTGAAAGCATCAATTCACAATTAAATGCAGGTTATCATTTTTATTTCTGGAGGCCGGAAACAGCAGTTCGACTGGCTGCCGCAGATGGTAATAGCAATACGGAAGGTGATGCCGAATGGCTGCCCTTCCTTTCAGAAACGCCTACTTCTGTTACACCACCTGTTCCGGGTTATCCAAATGGCTTCGCTGCTTATGGCGGCACAACTGCAGAAATACTCCGGTTGTTTTTTGGTTCCGATGAAACATCAATAGATATCACTACCTCTTCAACAAACCCTCTTGTACCAGACCCAAAACCATCTTTTCATTTTTCGAGTTTTTCACAAGCTGCAAGAGATAATTCACTCAGTATGGTTTATACAGGTTGGGATTTTAGAAAATCAGCTCTTGATGGTGAAGAGATGGGAAGGCAGATTGCGGCTTATGTGTTTACGCATCATTTTAGCGAACAGGGCACATCATTGCCAGTTACCTTATCCGGCTTTTCGGTTCAGAACAACCGTTGTAC
>MWYU01000469.1 GCA_002050375.1 Chitinophagales bacterium 62-2 | reverse complement strand
CTTTACCACATCATTTATTGAAATAAGTTTTTGATAACTGTCACTATCAAAACCGGCAAATAAATTTAAAAGCATAGGAATAATTTTATTAATTTCTCTGACACCATAATTTTTCGATTCTTCTGCCACTGTATATTTGCGGCGGAGAGTTGGCAGAGTGGTCGATTGCGGCAGTCTTGAAAACTGTTGACTGTTACAGGTCCGGGGGTTCGAATCCCTCACTCTCCGCTTTTTATTTTCTTCTGAAAGTCTTGCTCCGCCTGCAATCAGTGAAAAGAAAGAATTTACTTTTTCGGTTCGAAATCCTTCATCTTTCTTCGAATAGATGATTCCTTCGGGAAAGAGCAGTTTTTGGAGCTTTTCTTTGGTGCTAATGGGACTGGAAGTCCCACACCGTAGTGAGTTTGACGAAAATGTGATGCCTTCTTCAATGCTTTTTTTCAGGTTCGAAATCTGCGGTGTCAGTTTTCCCATCACCTCTCTAATTTCTTAGCCCCGCCTATGGTAGCTATGCCAACACACAAGGCTGAATATTTGCCAGCTTCGGCTTACACTCAGCCAGGCGAGCAGTTATCATTTCCAGTGTTTGCCTTTCTAAGCCTTCGGGCTTTTTTTAATCTATGCACCTAAAAGTTAAAGTATTCTGTATCGTATTTAAGAATTTGCTTAAATACTTATTTCTATTATCTTTGCCGCATGGACAATAACACCTGTAAAAGACTGTTTGCGGACCACAAGCAAATCAATAACTGCAAACGCAAATTGAAGGCCACTCAAAAGTCATTCTACCAACTATCCAGCATTTTGGCTTTAGCAGGTAATGAAGTGAGACTGAAGATTGTTTTTTTATTGGAAGAAGAAAAAGAGTTGTGTCCTTGTGACCTTGCCGATATTTTAGGTATGAGTATTCCGGCAGTATCACAGCATCTACGAAAACTAAACGACGGAAATATTGTAGAGACAAGAAAAGAAGGGCAGACAATTTATTACTCCTTAACACAGGAAAATCTAAAGATTTTAAAGCCTTTCTTTAAACACATAAACGTACAAACTCAAAAACTGGAAACAGTATGATAAGTATAAAATCACCAGGCACTTTCACAAGTGCCGGACTTCTTTCAGCCTTTGCCGCTTCGCTTTGTTGCATAACACCTGTTTTAGCATTACTTGCGGGTAGTAGCAGCATAGCCGCAAACTTCTCATGGATAGTGCCAGCAAGACCGTACTTAATAGGTTTATCCATTGCAGTATTGGCTTTTGCATGGTATCAAAAATTAAAACCGGCTAAAACAAAAGATATGGACTGCAATTGTGAAACAACAAAGAAGGCTTCATTCCTTCAGACAAAAACCTTTTTAGGTATTGTAACAGTATTTGCTATTCTGATGATGACCTTTCCACTGTATGCGCAACTGTTTTATCCAAAACCAAAAGTTCAGGCTGCAATAGTTGCAGCAGTTGATAATAAGCAACAGGTAAAGTTTACCATACAGGGTATGACTTGTGAAGGATGTGAGGAACATGTAAACAATGAACTGTCAAAAGTAGCTGGTGTAATTGCCTATAAAACTTCTTATGCTTCCCGAAGCAGCTTAGTCACTTTTGATAAGTCAAAAGTTGATGTAAAGACAATTGAGACAGCTATTAATAAAACCGGCTATACGGTGAAAGATTATAAAACTATTATTGAGATAAAATAAGTATGGAAAAAACATCAACATTACTATCAACAATTACTTGTCCTAATTGTGGTTTTGAGAAAGAGGAAACAATGCCTACAGATGCTTGCCAATACTTTTATAAGTGTACAAATTGCGAGACACTATTAAAGCCAAAGCAGGGTGATTGTTGTGTATTTTGCAGCTACGGCACTGTAGCCTGCCCGCCAATACAAATGAATAAATCATGTTGTGCATAGCTTAATAAGATTTCAAGAACCCAAAATTCTGTAATACTTAACCATAATTATAAAACTAAACTCATAGAAACAACGTTACTTTTGCTATAGAACATGAAGAAAGTTGCCCTCATATTACTCATTTGCAGTTACACCTTGGCTACAATGGGCTTCAGCTTAAAAGAGTTCTATTGTTGTGGCAAGCTAAAATCAGTTACAGTAGAACTTACTCCCAATAGAAAGCAAACATGCAATAAAGGCGATGGAGGTGGGTGCTGTGATAACAAATACCAATTTTATAAGGTTAAAGACAACCATCTTTCGGGAAAGGCTTTAGACATTCCTCTCAAATATTTTACTGATTTAGACTTATTTACTTCGGAAGTTCAATCTATTTCATTTGTTACACAGGAAATCGATGTAATTAACGGAAGCCATGCACCGCCTTTATATACGGGCGTTCCCATTTATATTTCCAACTGCGTTTTCAGAATTTGATTTTATTCCCTCGCTTTAACACAGGCACATTCGTTTGTAGCCTGTTATACTTATTTTATTAAGTATCATTCAGCCAGTATCACTACCTGGCAGCATTCATCTATTTTTCTATCAAATAAAATTATCAAAAATGAAAACGATAATAATGTTATTCATTGCAACGTGTGCCACGTTTGCAACCTTCGCACAAAAAAGTAAAGCAAATCTTCCAGCCTCTAAAATAGGAACTACAATTCTTGCAAATTATTCCTGTCCGATGCACCCTGCCGTTGTAAGCGATAAGGAGGGTAAATGTCCAAAATGCAAAATGGACTTAACCCTGTCTAAAAAGGAACAAATGAAGGCGGAGGTCACGAAATTATACACGTGTCCTTCACATGCCGAAGTGGTGAGCAACAGCCCCGGCACTTGTGCCAAATGCAGTTCAAAATTGGTTGTAGATAGAAGGGGTTCTAAGCAGGGCACTACAGTTTATACCTGTTCTATGCACCCCGGTGCAGTTAGCGATAAGCCAGGCAAATGTCCGGAATGTGGTATGGCGATGGAAGCAAAAACCAAAAAGCAATAGCTTTAAAATCAACTATTTTATTAAACAAGTGGCAGTGTAACAACTGCCACACTAAAACCTTGAATTATGAAAAAGATCTTCTTAGTAGCTGTAGTCCTATTATCATTTGCTTTTGTATTTACCGCCTGCAATAGCAGCGATAACAAAGAAAACACAAGTACCAGCACAGACAAAAAAGAACAGTTAGCAAAAGATGAAATGTACACCTGCACCATGCACAACGAAGTAATGAGTGACCATCCCGGCGAATGTCCTAAATGTGGGATGAAACTGGTAAAACAAAAGATGACAGCAGAGCAACAAAAAATGATGAAGGAAGGCACGTATGTAAAGCCAAAAGAATAATAAAGTAAAATCGGGCAACAGCGATACTGAAGACCGGGCAACAGCGGAACTGAAGAAGCATTTAAACTATATCAAAATGGACCATCAACAAATGCAAAGCTGCATTGAAGCCTGCGAGGCATGTGCAGCTGCATGTGAAAAATGCGCAGAAGAGTGTAAAGGAAAACAAGGCATGGAACAGTGCGAAAAGCTTTGAAGGGCTTGCGCCGATGCCTGCCGCAAATGTGCAGAGGAATGCAGGAATATGAGTAGTAATGCATCACAATCAGCGCAACAATGCGCCGATGCCTGCCGTGCTTGTGCTGAAGAATGCGAAAAGCACGACGATGAAATGTGCAAAAAATGCGCAGAAGAATGTAGAAGGTGTGAAGCAGAATGTAACAAGATGGCAGCTTAAAAATTTCTTTTAACAGGCTTTTGGATTAGTAATATGCCGGTAGCCTGTTTTAGAATACTTTATGA
Organism: Chitinophagales bacterium 62-2; assembly: GCA_002050375.1. GTDB lineage: Bacteria > Bacteroidota > Bacteroidia > Chitinophagales > Chitinophagaceae > Segetibacter. The sequence goes on along the minus strand of MWYU01000469.1, from coordinate 3,675 downwards.
TGAACAATTGTTGCACGGTATGGGAGTAATGATGTGGTTTTTTATGCTGTTAGGAATTGAATAGAACTGGTAGCATTATTATGTGGTTAGTTAAGTAGAGTAAAAATAAAAAGTAATTGAGATTGACCATCTTTAAACGTTACAGGAACAAAATAGATAATCATGGTTCACAAACTAATTGAATTTTCCTTACGCAACAGGTTCATTGTCCTTATGATTTCAGTGGGCTTGCTTACATGGGGAATATTTTCAATAAGCAAAAACCCTATTGATGCCATCCCTGATTTATCAGAGAACCAGGTAATTGTTTTTACAGAATGGATGGGTAGAAGTCCGCAGGTAATTGAAGACCAGGTTACCTATCCTTTGGTTAGTAACCTGCAAGGCATTCCAAAGGTTAAAAACATAAGAGGCACATCCATGTTTGGGATGAGCTTTGTCTATATCATTTTTGAAGAAGATGTAGATGTTTATTGGGCAAGAACAAGAGTATTGGAAAGGCTAAACTATGCTCAACGTTTATTGCCTGAAGGAATAACACCAACTCTTGGTCCCGATGGTACAGGTGTTGGTCATGTTTTCTGGTACACACTCGATGCAAAGAAGATGGACTTAGGCGAACAACGAGCCTTGCAGGACTGGTACATAAAGTTTGCTTTGCAAACTGTTTCAGGGGTTGCAGAAGTGGCATCTTTTGGCGGCTTTGAAAAGCAATACCAGATAGTTATAGACCCGGTGAAATTACAGTTCTATAACCTGTCAATGATGGATGTAATGAAACAGGTAAAAGCAGGTAACAATGATGTAGGTGGACGAAAGTTTGAGATGTCAGACATGGCATACATCATTCGTGGTTTGGGTTATATAAAGAACAAAGATGACGTAGAAAATATATCTCTATCAAATACCAATGGCATTCCTATACGGGTAAAAGATATAGGAAGTGTTCAAATGGGTTCTGATTTACGGTTGGGAATATTTGATGAAAATGGTGAAGGGGAAGTAGTAGGTGGTATTGTAGTAATGAGATATGGAGAAAATGCAGACAGAGTAATTACGGCAGTAAAGGAAAAAATGAAAGATGTAGAAAAAGGGTTGCCCGAAGGTGTAACATTTAAAATATCTTATGATAGAAGTTCTTTAATTGAAGCAGCTATTGAAACCATTAAAACCAAACTGTTAGAAGAGATAATTATTGTTTGCATTATCGTTATCCTGTTTCTCTTTCATTGGCGCAGCGCATTAAGCATCATAATACAAATTCCTATTACCATAGCGGTCAGCTTTATTTTGCTGAATGCTTTTGGCATTACATCCAATATTATGTCGCTTACCGGTATTGCCTTGGCTATCGGGGTAATTGTTGACAATGGCATCATCATGAGTGAGAACTCTTATAGAAACCTTTCAGAATGGCAAAATAATCCTGCAAACAAAAAAGTATAACATGAAATTTTTTAAATCAGGAAAGACATTTTTAAAGAAGCGGGATTATCCTAAAATTCCGGAAGATGTTCGCATGAATATTATTGAACGTGCCTGCAAGCAGGTTTCAAGAGGTGTTTTCTTTTCAACCATTATCATCATTGCTTCATTCTTACCTGTATTTATGCTTACAGGTCAGGAGGGGAAGTTGTTTGGTCCCTTAGCTTATACAAAGACATTCATAATGATTGTTGATGCAATCTTAGTACTCACCTTAGCACCCGTTCTTATATCTTTTTTTATGAAAGGCAGGTTTAGAAGTGAGAACGCAAATCCCATCAATCGCTTTTTGGAAAGGATGTATGAGCCTGTTATAAGAACTTGTATAAAATGGAGAAAAACAACTATTGCAGTTAACATCATTGCTTTACTTATAAGCATCCCGTTAGTGTTAAGTTTAGGCAGAGAATTTATGCCCCCGTTAGATGAAGGTTCCATCCTTTTTATGCCGGTTACTTTACCCGATGTTTCTAATTCTGAAGTAAAAAGAATATTACAGGTACAGGATAAACTAATTAAAGCAGTTCCAGAAGTAGCACATGTTTTAGGCAAGGCAGGTCGTGCAAATACCGCTACCGATAATTCACCTATCAGCATGATTGAAACCATTATTATTTTAAAACCAAAGAGTAAATGGAGAGCAGGTATAAGCAAAGATGAAATCATTAATGAACTAAACAGCAAACTTCAAATACCCGGTGTAACAAACGGTTGGACACAACCCATCATCAACCGTATCAATATGCTTTCTACAGGTATACGTACAGATGTTGGCGTAAAAGTATATGGTCAGAATCTGGACACCATAAATGTGTTTGCCCAAAAAGTACGCAATGCATTACAAGGCATTGACGGCGTAAAAGATTTATATGTTGAACCTATAACCGGAGGAAAATACATTGACATTACAATTAAGAGAGAAGAAATTGGGCGCTATGGTTTAAGTATAGATGATGTAAATACATTAATAGAAAGTGCATTGGGTGGAATGAAGCTAACAACCACAGTAGAAGGTCGTCAGAGGTTTTCCGTTAATGCAAGATTTGGTCAGGAGTTTAGAAATAGCCTTAGTGCAATAAAAAATTTGCAGGTGCAAACAATGAATTTCGGTCCTATACCATTAGAAGCTGTTGCCGACATAAAAATCACTGAAGGTCCACCAATGATAAGTTCAGAAAATGCTTTGCTTAGAGGAACTGTATTGTTTAATGTAAGAGGCAGGGACCTTGCGGGAACGGTGGAAGAAGCCCAGGCAAACTTAGAAAAAATGATTGGCAAAATGCCCAAAGGCTACTTTGTAGAATGGAGCGGTCAATATGAAAATTTAATAAGAAGTGAGAAAACATTAAAGCTCATATTACCTATTGTGTTGCTTATCATTTTTATGTGCATGTACTTTGCATTTCATTCTGCAAGAGAAGCATTCTTTAGTTTAATTTCTATTCCCTTTGCTTTAATTGGCGGCGCATTCATGATTTATTTCTGGGGTGTTAATTTATCGGTAGCAGTTGCCGTGGGCTTTATTGCATTGTTTGGATTAGCAGTGGAAACAGGTATTGTAATGGTTATTTATTTAAACGATGCAATGCAACAACTGGTAGCACAAAAAGGTAATTCAAAAGAAACAATTACAAAAGATGATTTGAGAGAATTTGTAATTGCTGGTGCCGCAAAAAGGCTACGACCTAAAATAATGACAGTTTGTGTTTCACTGTTTGCACTAATACCAATCCTTTGGAGTACAGGAGTAGGCAGTGATGTAATGAAACCTATTGTGTTGCCAATGGTAGGCGGTGTGCTCACTTCTGCAACACATATCTTATTAGTAACACCTTTAATTTTCCTTATGACAAAAGAATATGAACTAAGAAAGTTTGGCAAAATTGACGTGCTGGAAGTAAAACATTAATTATGAGAAAAACATTAATAACATTATTTATACTCTTAACGGCGAGTATTATAAAAGCACAAAACAAAATGGGTTTGCAGGATGTACTTCAAACAATAGATACTGCCAACCCATTAGCCAAAATGTATGCAGCGCAAATCCGTTCATCAGATGAAGCAGCCAAAGGTGCAAGAAGCTGGATGCCTACTGAATTTGGAACAGGTTTTTGGATGACGCCTTATAATCCAAAACTTTGGCAAAAGGGTGATAATGGAGCATCGGGAATGGGTCAATACATGCTA
>MWYU01000566.1 GCA_002050375.1 Chitinophagales bacterium 62-2 | reverse complement strand
CCATTAAAGCCTGGCGTTGTGTTCCGCCCATTACTTCGGTGAGGCCTGCCGCAGCCATTGCCGAAGAAACGCCAATTTCAGCCTGGCAACCGCCCATAGCAGCGCTAATGGTAGCGCCTTTTTTAAAGATGCTGCCAACTTCGGCAGCAGTTAATAAAAACCGGATGATCTTTTCATCCTCTTCCTTCTGGCTGGGATTGCCAAAAGCAATAAAATATTGAAGCACTGCCGGAATTACACCTGCAGCACCGTTAGTAGGAGCAGTAACCACTCTTCCAAATGCAGCATTTTCTTCATTAACAGCTAATGCAAAACAGCTAACCCAATCAAGTATGTACTGAAAACCTCCTCCGCCTTCTTTTATCGCCTGCAGCCAGCTATCGTAATTAAAATATTTTTTTTCCTGAGTTAGTTTTTTATTGAGATCGAATGCACGACGTTTAACGGAAAGACCGCCAGGTAAAGTGCCTTTTGAATGGCACCCCTGATACATACATTCTCTCATGGTTTGCCATATTCGCAGCAGTCCTTCTTTGGTTTGCTTTTCCGGCCGCCAGGCATTTTCATTTTCGATTACCACTTCATTAATTGCAAGCCCGGTTTTCATGCACCAGTGCAATAAGTCATCAGCGGTATTTATGGGAAAGGGGAGGTCAACACTTTGGGCAGTTGAATGAGTTTCTCCTTCTTTAATAACAAAGCCTCCGCCTATCGAGTAATAAGTTTCACTCCATTCGTTGCCATTGTCCATTCTAATTAAAAAAGTTAAAGCATTGGGATGATAGGGAAGTGCTTCGCTAAAAAGAAAATGGACATTTAGCTCAGGGTTAAAATGGATTTCTTTTCTACCTCCTACATTTAATATTTGATTTAAGGATATATGGGAAATTTTTGAGGCTATGCTATTGACGTCTATGGTGACCGGATCTTCACCACACAAACCGAGCAAAACAGCTACATCGGTGCCATGACCTTTCCCGGTTTTTGCAAGTGATCCGTAAAGCAGCACTGTGATCTCCTTTACGTTTTCAATTCTTCCGGTTTTATCAATGCTATCGAGGCACCGAAGGGCAGCTTTCCATGGTCCGAGAGTATGCGAACTTGAAGGACCTACACCAATTTTAAACATATCAAAAACCGAGATGGCCTCATGTGGCATGACAAACAATTAAGACGCAAAATTAGCCTGTTAACCACAATTGGATTGAGAAGTTTTAATAATCGCTAAGTATGATTCGTTGTGCTGCAGGATATTTTCGTTCCGTAGCATCGTTGAACTTATAACTTACTTTCTAAGCTATGGCCGATGAATATGATTAGACAGATCAAGATGAAGATTTTTAATTTCTGCCAGTACTAATTGCGCCATTTTACGTGCACCCAATTCGCTGAAATGCGTATCATCCTGTTTGCCCGCAGGATAATTTGGATGCTCGCCGGGAGTGAGATAATTAAATAACAATCTTGAAGTTTCAGGACCTATTTGCTGCAGCAGGGCCTGACTTCTTGTATCCAGGTCGATGAAGAGAACGTTTTCTTCTTTAGCCACCAACCGTACTATTGCAGAATATACTTCATGTGTACCCAAAACTTTTCCGGTACTGTCAAATTTTCTTCGCGCAACGGGCGTAATTAATACCGGCATGGCTTTTTTACTTCTTGTATCGCTAACGTACTTTTTGAGGTTTGTTTTAAACTCATTCTCTGTAGTATAAGTTGCCTTTGTTTTTACTTCATCATTATGTCCGAACTGTATGAAGACATAATCGCCGCCCTTTAAATCCTCTAATACACTCTTCCAGCGATTTTCAGCAATAAAAGATTTTGTACTTCGTCCGTTCACTGCACGGTTATCTACTTCAACAGTTGAATCGAAAAAGTAAGTGAAGGGCATTCCCCAGCCGGTTTCAGGATAAGCTCTGATTTCTTTTTTTGCAATCGTAGAGTCCCCAACCAAATAAATTTTATGCTTCCGCGCAGGAGGTGCAAAAGACATGGCAATAAGGCAAAACAGGAAAGCTCCTTTTTTCATAAGTTTATTCAACTGTTAAGTTTAGGTAAATAGTATTACCAAATGTAATGATTACTGCCATTGCTTTTGATGTTATCATAACATCTTATGACAACGATTTTAATTTAAAAGAAAAAGTATTTCTAAAACGCAGGAGATGGTGCTATGGCATAAAATCAGAAATTAACAAACAGAGTTCGGGAAGCGCTTTCCGAACTTCCTAACGTTGAAGAAAAGAAGATGTTTTGTGGTGTAACCTTTTTGCTACATAGGAAAACGTTTGTTAGTGTTGGCGAGAATGAAATGATGTGGCGTATTGATCTTGAAGTTTACGAAACTACACTTGAAAAAACAGGCTGCCTATGATACGTGCGGGAAGAACAATGTAAGGGTGGGTATTTGTAAACAAAACGCATTAAAAGCAGGAAGCGATTTTAAAGTTTGGATTAAACCGGCGTTGGCATCTCAACGGAAAAGCAAAATAAGTCTGAACCAGGATTTATGGGATTAACAGGATTAGTTAGCGGTATCTGTAAGTCTTCAATTATAGCTTTAGTAATTCCCGTCAAGCGATTAGTCTTTTCGGCTTTAGTTAAAATCGGTTGTTTTATGTGTAAAGCTATTTTAACTAACATTGCACGAAATAGCCTTATAATTCTAATAAACTAATGTATCCTAATTTATACTACGCATTTAAAGACCTTTTTGGTGTTGAATGGACGGGACTGAAGCTGGTAAACTCGTTTGGCTTTTTTGTAGCTCTTGCTTTTTTATCCGCCGCATATATATTAACCATTGAGCTGAAACGGAAAAGCAAGCAGGGATTACTTTCTTACAAAGAAGAAAAAATTGTGGTAGGTAAACCGGCAACGGCGGGCGAATTACTGTTGAATTTTCTGCTTGGCTTTTTGATGGGCTATAAACTAATCGGAGCTTTTATTGACCGTAATGCTTTAGCAGATACACAATCTTATATTTTATCTGCACAAGGCAACTGGCCTGCGGGAATAATCGTGGGATTGTTATTTGCAGGTTTAAAATGGAGGGAAAAGAACCAGGACAAGCTTGCAAAACCCGAAGAAAGAACTGTTAGAATTTGGCCGGCAGACAGGGTAGGAGATATGGTTATTTATGCCGCTGTTTTTGGGTTTTTAGGAGCTAAGATTTTTCACAACCTGGAAAATATTGATGACCTTATAAAAGATCCTATAGGGTCGTTGCTTTCGTTTAGCGGGTTAACAATTTATGGCGGATTGATTTGTGCAACCATACCGATCTGGTTCTATTGTAAGCGTAATAATATGAATCCTATTTACGTAGCGGATGCAATTGCACCTGCATTAATGCTTGCATATGGGGTTGGTAGAATCGGTTGTCAGGTTGCGGGTGACGGAGATTGGGGCATAGATAACACTGCTCCTAATCGTTTTTCGTGGCTGCCCGATTGGTTCTGGGCTTACAGTTATCCTCATAATGTTCTCAACGAAGGTATTCCCATTCCAGGCTGTGTCGGCCAATATTGCAATATGCTTCCTCAGCCTGTTTTTCCCACTCCGCTTTATGAGGTGATAGCTTCTCTGCTGATATTTGCTTTTTTATGGAGCATCAGGAAAAGAATTTCCACGCCCGGCGTTATGGCTGCCATTTATCTTATATTAAATGGAATAGAACGTTTCTTCGTTGAAAAAATCCGGATAAACACCCGTTATAATATTTTTGGTTTTCATCCAACGCAGGCAGAATTAATAGCCGGAGCTATGATAATTTTCGGGATCATTTTATTGATCTACTTTAAGAGAAAAAAACGGGTACCCATCAGCAATAAGGTTTAAACGAATAGTTTAAGGAAAAGTTGGTACCAGGAGTGGTGTCAATTGATTTGCCTGTTAGGGAAGCGACTGCGCTATTTACATTTTGTATTCGTTTGTGGAAAGGCTTTAAGGCAATTAAAAGCATGATAAAGCAACGTACATCAAAGATCCTCTTACCCAACTCATGTGTTGCCATGTCTGTCCTCTTTAAAACCAGTTAGAAGAAGTAGCTGCAGAGTTGCTGCTTTCCCCAAAGGCGATTAATCAAGGAACGAAAAAACTAAAAGTGGCAATGATTGCTACAACATAAATACCGAAAGCTGTGAGAATAAAGTCTGTTTGTTGTTGAAATGTCTGTCGGTCTGCTTGCTGCTGACAGTATACTTTGCGTTGGGATGGATTTAAAAGCACAAAGTTTTAATTTATTCGAACCTTAAATTTATCGTTTCACCCATAAGCTAATATGCATTGTTAGCACTAGTTTTATTTGCTTTTGATTCACTACTCAGCTTATTAAGATATTTTTCAAGTCTTTCAATGTTTTGTTTTTGTCCTTCGTCAGCTTTGTGTGCTTTGATTAGGGTTTCACGCATTTCTACCGTATCGCATAGCAGGGTCCAGTCTATTTGGGTTTCTTCGCCTTTAGATTCAAAAAGAACTGTAGTAATGAAGTGTGGATTAAAGTGTTCGAATACAATTTTCTTAAACGGAATAATCTCCTTGAAAATACTCCTGTTTGGATAGTTTGTTCCATCTGGTCCGTGCAGTGTCAATTTCCATTCTCCGCCTTCCTGAAAGTCCATTTTGTGAATCGTGTTTGTAAAACCATTAGGTCCCCACCAGTTTGCAATGTGTTTGGAATTAGTCCAGACTTCCCACATAAGATTGATGGGAGCCTTAAATGTTCGAGTAATTCGCATTTCTCTGGTTTCTGTTTTTTCCATCGCTTTATTGTTTATTGTTTTGAATTTTTTCTAAATACTTATCAAGATTGTCAAAGCTGTCCTCCCGAATTTTTCTTACTTGATCTCACCAAGGATCAATTTCTTTTCATTCTGGTAATTTTAATCAGGTAATCTATTTCCCGGCCTCGTCGGTTTTTTTGACAAATAGTTTAAAAACGAGTTGGAAAATTACTGCTAACTATTATAGCTGTATTACTTTTCTAAACGTGTAGCAAGGTGAACACCACCTGGCTGCCTGTTTAAATTCAGACCCTTAGCGAGCCACGGAACGCCCTGGCGGCATAATAAGATTCCGCACCGTTATGATATACGAAGACATGGTCGTAGCGGCGATCACAAAAGAGGGCACCACCGAGTTCCCTGATATTAGAAGGTGTTTTCACCCAGCTCGATGTTTTTGTATCGAAATCTCCAAGTTCCTGCAATTCCCGGTATTGTTCTTCCGTTAAAAGCTCAATGCCCATCGCTGCTGCCATATCAATAGCGTTATTTTTTGGTTTATGTTCTTTCCTTGACTCCAGAGCCTCACCGTCGTAACACACATTTCTGCGGCCTTTAGGACTTTCCGCTGAACAATCATAAAAAATGTATTCGCAGGTCTTTTTATCATAAGCAATAACATCCGGTTCACCGCCGGTCATTTCCATTTCATTGAGCGACCACAGTTTTTCAGTATTAGCTTCCAGCTTTGCTTGTACTTTAGCCCACTCAAGACCTTTATGGCGGTTGATGTTCTTTTCAAAACGGGCTTTCAATGCGGTGATTAGCTCTTCACGTTGTTCTGGTAACAACTCTTTTTTTTTGCTATAAATGTTGTTCATACTTTTTATTGTCACTGCTGTAAAGATGTGTCAAGCGTACAATGCCTAAATTTATTTCAAAAGCTCATTAGCGATACTTTAAGCGCATCCGCCAACTTTTTTTATTGTCGCAAGGAGATTACATTCTATTCATTTATTAAAACTGCTCCTCGGTTCGGGTCCCCATGAAACGAAATAAACAGTGAGTTGTGGGAAACGAACTACGGCATAAGAGTTAAAATTTTTCACAAGGTATTCTACTTCCGATTTAACGATACATCTATCATTTCCTTAAGAACTTTTATATCGATATCCTCCAGCTTATTAATGTAGAGGCAACCAACACCAGTCTTATGCTTGCCAAGCTTTGTAAGAGCTGCCGCATGCTCCTTAATATCCATGCTTAGGTACAACGATAGATTCGCTTTACGGGGAGAGAAACCTATCCGGAGCCAATCCACTTCCCGACCAGTGGCAGGGCTTTTATGTCTTACATTACCAAAACCGATGAGTGAACTGCCCCACATTTTTGGCTCTTCCCCGGTTGCTTTTCTCATCATTTCCAAAATCACAAAACTGTCTTTGCGTTTTTGTTCGTCAATAACACTGTTGATAAAATCCTCCACGCTTGCAGAGGTTGGTTTTGTTTTTACTTCAGCCATTTTAAATTATTATTTGCTTGATTGGTTTAAAGATTCACCTCCACTTTACACATCTTTTCCAAATACTAAAACTTACCCGCTTTTTAAAATCTTTGTTGATGGAAAACAGAACACAACAAAGGCGGAAAGCTTAATTCATTTATGTTCTCATCGAATATATTAATCATTTAATCCTTTTCCGTTGAGAATTTGCTTCATACATTTTTCAACCCTTGCTTCACGTGTTTTAGATTGTTTGGGTGCAGAAAAATAAAGCATGTAAGCTCTTTGCCGTCCCGGCGTCAATGCATCAAACGCAGTTTTCATTGCAGGGATTTCCTTTAATTTATTTTGAAATTCTTCAGCCAATGTGAATTCTGTAGTCTTTTTTAAATCCACTTTTAAACCGGCTTTTTCCACTTCTATGGCTTCATATATATAGGCTTTCAGGGTGGCTTCCATTTCAACTATTTCCTGAACACTGGTGAACCTAACTTGTCGGGCCGCCTGCACATTTTTCGTTTGTTGGATTAGAATACTATTGGCGTCATTTAACAAGGCACCCTTGAAAAACAAAAGCGCACAGTATTCTTTAAACACATGTATTAAAACTATGTTGCTTTTTTGCCTGCCCGCCGGAATGGGAAACGTGTAACAAGGAACACCCCACTTCAATTCTTCGGTTAACTGACAGTCAAGAATGATTATTCTCAATTTCGTGATTTCTTCCTGCCACTTTTTGGCTTTACTAAAATAAAAATCAACCTTAGGATTCATGCTATTCATTTATTGATTAACTGAAATGATTTTTCTATCCGCAGGTCTGAAAAACCATGATACTACAGTTAGAATTAGTAATAATATTGGTCCAAAAAATTCTTTGGCGCCATCTCCGCTGGCTAAGTGAGAAAAAACAGCACCCAACATCGCAAAGAAAAAGCCTGCATAAGCCCATTCTTTTAGTAAAGGAAATTTAGGAATAAGCACTGTTACAACTCCCAAAATTTTCCAAACACCCAGGAGTGTTAAAAAATAGACAGGATAGCCCAAATGAGTAAACATATCTACTTCTTCTTTCATTTTTAATAACTGTACAATTGCACCTGATAGCATTCCTAAGGCAAGCCAGATAGTAGAAATCCAATAAATGATTTTATTTCTCTTTGTCATGGTATGTTATTTTATTTTGCTTACGATGTCTTGCAATCGGTCATGTGCCATGT
>MWYU01000595.1 GCA_002050375.1 Chitinophagales bacterium 62-2 | reverse complement strand
GCTATAGATTATTCAAAAGATGAGAAATTATCGGTGCAGGAAATAAAACCTTACCTCGCCATAGATGAAAACGGGGCTAATGTTTTGCCCTCTTTATTATATGCGGACAAGAATTATTTAAACCAGCCTAAAACAGGAAACGCCGCTGTTTTAAAGTATAAGGCAATTGAAAAAACAAAGAATCAACAGCAAACGGTAATATTACATACAAGCGGTTATTACGAACATGTAAGAGATTATTCGGGCATGCCTAAAATTGCATTTTTAAAAGGGTTTTCTAAGGCAGGAGCTTTTGCCACATTCAGCAAAAACAAATATACAGAGGTAAAGAAAAAAGAATTAATGGCATCAAATAAATAAGTTATGCTAAACGATCAGTTGTTGATTGAAGAAGAGTATCCTGTAAAAGCAATTGCATTTTCTATTGAACAAGCGGTTGATTATAAAATGGAAATTCTAAATGGCTTTAAGAAAAAAAGGGCACGGTTAATAATAAGACTTCACCTTTTTATACTTGCTTTAAAAAACTATAGATCGGTTAATAAAGCTTACAAGGTATTACAGCAGTTATATACATTTAAAAACACCTTATTAGGCGGAAGTGATACGAAAATTGTGCAGGTAAACGGTAAGTACTATCATGATATTTATGCGCCTGGCTTTCCCTCAAAGGCTTTTAATGATTATGTTGAAGCAGAGTTCCACCGTATACTTCCAATTGCAAAAAAGGCTAATCCTCTTACTTTTATTTTCTTCGCTATAACTAAAAAATGTCCGCTGCAATGTGAGCATTGTTTTGAGTGGGATAACTTAAATAAAAAAGAAAGTCTTACGCTGAGCGATTTACAAGCGGTTACAAAAAAGTTTCAGGATGATGGATTGGCACAAATACATTTTAGCGGCGGGGAGCCGATGGTAAGAATTAAAGACCTGGTAGAATTGATTAATACTGCAGACAAAAAATCTGAGTTTTATGTATTAACGTCCGGTTACAATTTTACATTGGCAAATGCAAAGGCTCTAAAAAATGCAGGAGTTACAGGTGTTGTAATAAGCCTCGATCATTTTGATGCTGAAAAACATAATGCCTTTCGTGGCTTTAAAGATTGTTATAATGATGTTTTGCAAGCGATAAAAAATGCGCAACAACAAAATCTGGTGGTAGCAGTTTCCATTTGCGTAACCAAATCTTTTATTACATGGCATAACCTGCTGAAGTATGCGGAATTGGTAAAAAGCCTGAAGGTTCCATTTATACAATTGCTCGAGCCGAAAGCTGTGGGACATTATAAAGGCAAAGATGTTTTTCTTAATGAAACACATTTTTCCATACTTGAAAAGTTTTATCAAACTTTAAATTTCGATCCTGCTTATAAAGATTATCCTGTGATCATTTATCATGGTTATCACCAGCGAAGAGTAGGTTGTTTATCGGGCGGCGACAGAAATTTATATATCGACTCTGATGGTTATGTTAACGCGTGCCCATTCTGCCACACAAAAAATTTCAACATTAAAGAAGCCCTTGCCAATGGAACTAATGTTCAGGCTTCTGTAAAAGCAAGCGGTTGCCAAAGTTATTAGAGCTTCCTATTCAATAGAAATACTTACCGGCGATTATGAATAAATGAGCTCTGTTTTTTATGCACCGGCGCAAACATTTAATAATCGTTTTCGTTGTAACCATAACTTTATCCGCATGAATTACAGCTCCCATCATTTTAATGGAAACATATTTTCAAATCCGGTTCCGACAGAAGTAATGCCAAAGGGTTCTTTTGGCAGAATACTGAAAATGTACATGCAAAAGCATCCAAACCGTGAACCCCGGCATGCTCCCGGCCCTTTTACAGTTGATCTTTCAGTTGTTAATAATTTACCTGCAAATGCACTTCGAATTACGTGGCTGGGACACTCCGGTAACATAATAGAGATAGATGGTAAACGTTTTTTGACTGATCCGTTATGGTATCAAAGAGCTTCTCCATTCAGTGCAATTGGTCCTAAACGATTTTACGAAAATCCACTTTCAATACATCATCTTCCGCGCATTGATTATATCCTTCTCTCTCATGATCATTACGATCATTTAGATAAGCAATCCATTCTTTATTTAACCTCTCAAAAAATTCCTGTGATTACAATGTTAGGTGTTGGCAGCAGGTTAATAAAATGGGGTGTTGATAAAAAACTCGTAACAGAATTAGACTGGTGGCAGCAATTAGAATTGAAGGATGTTGTAATAACGGCATTGCCTGCAAGGCATTTTTCGGGTAGGGGATTGAATGATCGTTTTACAACTTTGTGGGGATCGTTCGCCATAAAAGGAACTAAGCATAATGTGTATTTTGGCGCTGACTCGGGCTACTATGATGGCTTTAAGACTATAGGCGAAAAGCTCGGACCTTTTGATCTTACCATGTTAGATACCGGTGCCTATAATAAAGAGTGGGAAGCTATACACATGGGACCTGAAAATGCTGTGCAGGCACACGTTGATCTTAAAGGAAAACTTCTAATGCCTATACACTGGGGCTTGTTTAGTCTTGCGTTTCACCCGTGGACCGAGCCGGTTGAACGTACTATAAAAGCTGCCAAACAACAGAACGTAGATCTGTTGCTTCCGACTCCGGGGCAAACATATGATGTTGGTAAAGGCTCTTACATTTCGAAGTGGTGGGAAGCAATTAAGTAGTACCACGGAAATGTTATCATTAATTCGTTTTCTCCGGCGACTCCATATTAAACATATTGTTCTCCTCTCTTTTTCTAAAACCGAAATTGTAACGAATGTTTATTCCAAAGCGGCGTGTATCGGCCTTACGAAACCCGGAAGCATTTATCGAACCCTGGTTGATGGTGAAGTTGTTATTGTTAGTAAAGAAAATATCATTTGCACTAACGCTAACGGTCATCTTCTTCTTAAGAAACTGCTGGTTCAAACTCATGTTAAATGCACCAAAAGTGCTCAGCTCGTAAAACTGTAATTGCCCGTTGAAGCGTGCAAATCCATTAAGGGTGAGCTGTGTAGTTGGTGTTACTTTTAATGTTTGATAAGTGAAAAGGGTCCAGCTTCCTTTTTTAAACGAGAGTGGTTTATTCTCGTACAAACCCTGATAGAAGTTGTGGTTGTATTGCGCTCCAACTACAAAAAAGAATTTCTTTCCCGGCGGTATTGCGCCTAATATTCTAAAGTAAGTTTCTTTGTTGTTTCCCAGGTTATCATAAGTTCTGTAAGCTACACTCCGGCTGCTATCGGCCTGGTAAATTACGTTGGTAAAAATGTCTTTGGTATCGTTTACACCAATGGCAAAAATGGGTCTTTCGTCAACAGAAATATTAGCTTCATAATTTTTAGTGAACTGCGGACGAAGAGCAGGATTGCCGGTTTCGAAAAGATATTGATCAATGTAGCGCTGCGAAGGATTAAGCAATTGATAACCGGGCCGGCTAATGGTTCGGCGGTAAACAAGATAAGCACGAAGATCGTATCCGGCGATTTTAAAAACAGTCTTGCTCAAATAGATGTATGGAAAAAAGTCAGTGCGGTGGATAGTGAAAGAGGTATCTTTTGGCACCACTTGTTTTCCGTTCATAGCTGTATTTTCAACCCTTGTACCTGCCTTTAAAGTTATACCCGAAATCGTTTTTGATGCCTGAATATAAGCGGCGTTAATGCTTTCGTTATAACGGTACGAACTTGTTCTAAAATTATCCTTCGTCCTGTTGCTGCCCGAACTTCTGAAATAATCGGTACTGTTATTAAAAATAACACTGGTAGACTTCAGGCCTGTTTCAATAGTTAACTTTTTGGGTAATTTTAAGAGCAGGTTGGTTTGCGCTGAAAAGAAATACAGCTTTGTTTGTATATACCCGTCACCACCGCTTACCGGAAGCAGGGGCAGAGTAAAAGTGTTCGTAAAAAGTTGGTTAGTATTGTTAGGGGCATAGTTATAAGAAAGATCGGATGTCCACTCTGAGCCGAGGCTATCTATTTTGTATTTACTTGAAATGCCCTGTGTAACATTAAACGAATTTCCTTTGTTTGCAATATCTGCGTTGTTGTTTGTAATTAAATTATTGGTGCTTATCTTTTTTATTTGCGAAAAGTTTTCTGTAGCGTTTTTAAAATTGCTGAAGCTTAACCTGCTGTCGTAATTAATCTCCCATTTCTTACTTAACTGATAACCTATTCCAAAACCGAGGTAATAACTGTTGGTAGGATAAATGGTGTATGCATCCTGGCTCAATAAAGTATCAGGTGCATACAACCTGTCCGTTTTAATACGGTCATAACTGTTGCGCCGGCTATATTGAACATTTAAAAAGGTGGTTGCTTTTCCATTGTTATTATTAAGATTAATACCAATGTACTCATTACCATATTTGCCCTGCTGAATACCAGCAGTGGCACTGCCGGTTAAACCAATTCTAACTCCTTTTTTCAGCACCACGTTTACGATTCCTCCGCTGCCCGATGCGTCGTATTTTGCGGATGGTGTTCTTAGTATTTCGATACTTGCAATCGAATTGGGAGGCAGGCTTTTAAGGATAGAAGCAATGTCGGCTGTGCTCATTTTCTGCTCACGCCCGTTAATGAAAATAATAGCAGGCGTGGTGCTGTTGAGATAGATATTGCCGTCCTGATCCACAAATAAACCCGGCGTTTTTTCGATGATTTCATAAGCATTAGTACTGCTTGCTGCAAGATTTTCGGGATCGACAATTGTTTTATCGTCTTCCTGCCGCATAAGTGGCCTTGTAGTTGTTACCACAACGCTCCCTACAGTTTTTGAAACAGGCGCTAAAGTAATTGTAAACGTCGAAGGATTACCTGTAATGCTGATGCCTTTATCAGCCGTTGCATAATTTACAGAGGAAGCTCTTATAATGTATTTTACACCTTGAGAAAGATTGAATACAGCAACTCCTGCGCTATCAGATATTTGTTGTACAGGATGTGTGCTATCAATAGCCGGAATAGCTGCAACCGAGGCAAAAGGAACGGGAGTATTCTTTGAATTAACTATTTTAAAAGTTGTTTCTATTTGCTGCGCCTGTAGTTGTACAGATAAAAGTGCCAGCAGAAACACTACAACACTTGCTTTGAAATTGAAAGACTGATATTTTAAGGGATTACAGTTAGTATAATTTCTATTCATGCTACGGTATAACGATTGGCACAAGCAAAAGTAAATGGTTACTCTTGCAGATAACAATGATTTAACAACTCACCTTACCGTTTACGATGTTTGCATTTTAGGTAAAGAGTAAATGGAAGGCTAACAGAATTCGGGATAAATTCTTTGTTAGCTGCTCTTTCTAAATCAGCAATGTAAGACGTTGAAAATTTATTTCAGTATAATCTTAATTACAAGATCGGCTTCGTGCAGTTCTTCAGGGCTATGGGTGGTAGTTAGAGCTACTACCTTCATGCCTGCCGCTTTGCCGGCCTGTACTCCGGAAATAGAGTCTTCGAATACGATACAATGTTCTGCAGGTACTTGTACAGCCTCAGCAGTTTTTAAAAAAATCTCTGGTTCCGGTTTTCCCTTTTCAACGTCTTTCATCTTAATTTCTTTAAAGTATTGTTGTATAGGCACATGCTTAAACATGAAATCAATATTTTCCTGTATTCCTGATGTCGCAAGCGCCATCATCATATTATGCTCCTTAAGCTCTTTTAGAAATTCTGTTAAACCATCAATAGGCGATATATACGGTTGGTACATCTGGCGGTATATTTCTTCCTTTTTAAGATAATGCTTTTTAGATTCCTCTTCTGTCATCTCTCCATACAGATGCTCTACTGCATCCTTATTTGTTCTTCCGCTGATGTACTCATTAAAATCTTCGTCGGTAATTTCCTTTCCCTGGTCTTTCAGGTATTGCATCCACGCCTTTTTGTGGTATTCATTATTATCAAGTAGTGTTCCGTCAATATCAAATAAAACTGCTTGTAGTTTGCTCATGCTGTTGTTTTTTAATCCAATCATAAAAAACCTTCAATATAGTCTATTCGTGAATTTGCTTCTGTGAGGTTAAGCGGATTGTTGCACGGCACCATGTTGGACGGGTATGTGCAGGTTAGAAATTAGTATGATGTCTGCCAGAGTTGAATTTTTTCTTACCATTAGCTACAGTGTTGTAGCACTAAAATATTCATTTCAAAAGCTTCTTATTTTAAAATAGCTAATTCCATTAAGGGAAGTGTGGTTATGAAGATTATAGTCTCCTTTATAATACTCTATAATAGCCGTTACCCTCCCTACCCTCCTTGTTTTATTTTTACTGAAATTTTACCACTTGCAAACTCTACCTCGAAACGAATTCTATCGCAAACGTTATGGGAATTTTGCATAGCAGGTATCCATAAATGTGAATAAGCCTGCAATCCGTTTAAGAATACATCCCTGGCTGAGATAGAACCGCTTAGCCGGACTATTTCGAATATTTCGGATCTGGTAGTAATTATGAAAGAAAATGTTGCTTTACCATTTTTGATAACAACATTGTTTTGTTTTAAATAAGATAAAAGGCTATCACTTAAAACATTTTCACCTCCCCTTACAGATGGTAATGTTTCTACCCGTACAAATATTACTCCACCGCAATCAGTACTTACAATGCTTTCCGGAATATTTTTCGACTGCGCCACGGCAAAAAAAGGTATGAGTAAATAGAAAAACAAATAAAGCTTCTTCATAAAAGAATATATTAAAGTAGTTGAATGATTATATCTTATGGTTGCTTTTTACTCATTGATAAGCACTTAGTTTCAAAGCTTGCGGCCACAACTAACAAAGCTCGCATAAGTTGCTATAATAGTTTATCATTTTTCCTTCTGCCTTTTCAAGGCTTTTTCCTTCTACCTTCTACCCTCACTACACTAAAAGGTGTATATGTAAAATACACTAATAGGTGTATTGTTCTTCCCTGTTATGTTTTTAACCTTCGTGCTGCAATATTAAAAGAAAGAACCAAGCAATGAAGTGCGGATAAACTTCTAAGGTCCGCATTTCTTTTCTACCCTGTCTGATACTGATGGCTCTGCCTTGTATAACTAAAATGTTTTACAACAATCAAAATATAAATTATGAAACGAGTTTTAACCACCGTTGATATCTTAAAAATTTTACTCCTAATAACTTAAACTTTGAACAAATGAAATTTTCTAATAAGCAAGGGCAAATGGTCAACTACAGAAAACATTCTGATTCCACCCGCAGCTATAGAAATACGTTATATTTATTTCTACTTAAATATCCGCTATGGCTAAAGCAGCTACAACCAACGATAAACCTAACGAGGAAATAAATCGACGCAAAACTTGTTTTATTATTTCTCCGTTTGGTATGGATGGACTGGAAATAAGAAGAAAAGCAGAAGGGCTGATTGATGCAGTTATTAAACCTGTCTTAGATGAGCTACAATTTGATGCAATATCTTCTCTGGATATTTC